>CAZMXX010000085.1:0-11967 GCA_964570315.1 uncultured Anaerolineaceae bacterium
GTGGGACACGTACAACGGTGTGTCGAATTCGGCGGCAATAGCGGTCAGAGTTTCGGGTTTCGGGTTCATCGTTTCAAGTCCGGAATGTATTTTCTCAATCTAATGCGCAACTATTTTCAAAAAGTAAGGGGTCTGCGCAGTTGACGGTTTTCAGCCACAAATTTTCACGAATTACACGAATTATCATAACCATACAGGGGGTGTCATTGCGAAGCCCGTAGGGCTGAAGCAATCCCCACCATTCAAACACGGGGATTGCTTCGCTGCGCTCGCAATGACAACCCCTTGAATTCCCAAAGACCCATACAGGGCTGAAAGTCGGCTTGGTTGAGCACGCGAACATCTCACCTGCTCACCTGCTCACTTTCACACCCGCCCCTACTCATACCCCTTGCTGCGCCTGCCGACCACGCGGGCAATCTGCCGCCGCGATTCTTTCTCTTTGAGGGAGGCGCGTTTATCGTACAGTTTTTTGCCGCGCGCCAGCCCCAGTTCCACTTTGGCGCGGCTGTTTTTCAGATACAGTTTCAGCGGGATGAGCGTCAAGCCCTTTTCCTGCAATTTCCCCAGCAAACGGTTGATTTCACGACGGTGGAGGAGTAATTTCCGGGTGCGGCGCGGTTCGTGATTTTCGCGGTTCGCCTGATTGTACGGAGCGATATGCACGTTCATCAGCCACACTTCGCCGTCCTGAATGGTCGCGTACCCGTCCCGCAAATTCACCTGCCCCGCGCGGATGCTTTTTATCTCGCTGCCGGTGAGCACAATTCCCGCCTCAAGGGTATCGAAAATGTGGTAATCGTGAAAAGCCTTTTTATTTTTGGCGATAATTTTGATGCCGGATTGAGTCATATCGTTGTTGTTATTTCCCGTTCTGCAAAAATTCCACGGCGCGGTCGAGTTGAGGGTCTACCCCGTTGAGGAAATCTTCCTGCGTCAATTCCACCACCACGTCCGGCACAACACCGGCTTTGTCGATGGAATTGCCGTCCGGTGTGAGCCACTCCGCGATGGTTACGCGCAGCTCGGAGCCGTCACTCAGGGTGTGCGGCAATTGCACCGTCCCCTTGCCGAAAGTCTGTTCGCCGATGATGGTCGCTCTGCCGTTGTCGCGCATCGCCCCGGCGACAATCTCGCTGGCGCTGGCGCTGCCCCGGTTCACCAAAAGCACCAACGGAATATCCGTGGCGGAATGCAATCCCTGCGCGCGGAAAATCTCGTCCTCGGCAACCCCTTTGCGCCGTTCGCGCACAACGGGTACGCCATCTTCCAAAAACAGGCTGGAGACGGCAATGGACTCGGACAAAAAGCCGCCCGGATTGCTGCGCAGGTCGAAAATCAGGCTGGTGGCGCCCTGCTGCCGCAAATCTTCGATGGCGGCGTTCACTTTGCCGGACGCGCCGCTGCTGAATTCGCTGAGGCTGATATAGCCCACATTTCCATCCAGCATTTTCGAGGTCACCACTTCAATTTCGATTTTGGCGCGTACCACCGAAATTTTCAGCAAATCCGGTTCGCCTTCCCGCAAAATGGTCAACACCACGGTGGAGCCTTCCGGTCCGCGGATGAGCGACACCGCTTCATACAAGCTGTATCCGCGCAACGATTGCCCGTCCACTTCCAGCACCACATCCCCGCGCTGAACCCCCGCTTCGGCGGCGGGTCGTCCGGGGAAGGGGTCGGCGATGACAAGCCGCCCCAGTTCATCCATCCGCACCGACGCGCCGATGCCCTCAAATGAGCCGCTGGAATCCTCCTGCAAAATAGACGCCCGCGACGGGTCGATGAAGGCGGTATGTTCGTCGCCAAACGTGGTCACCATCCCCCGAATAGCGCCATAGATGCGCTCCTGCTCGCTCGGCACTTCCCGGTAAAAGCTGCTCTGGACAATATCCCACGCTTCCCAAAACACGTCCATCGACGGTTTGCCGTCCGTGCCGGTGACGCTCGAAGGGGTGGCGGACGCGGCGGATGCGGCGGGGACGCGCACCACGGTCATCTCGGTTTTGCGGGCGAAATAGATGCCCGCGCCGAAAGAGGCAATCACCACGATGAGCGCCAGCACAACCATCACCAAAAGTTTAGAAAAGCTGATGAAAAAATCTTTCATATCGTCACTCTGTCATTCCGTTGAAATTTCCTGCTGTAAAAATTCGATTGCTTTCAAAAATTGCGGGTCGCGCCCGTTGGCGTGGTCATCTTCCGAGAAGAGGATTTCCACATCGGGGGACAATCCCTCGCCGTCAATGCTGTGCCCGTTCGGGGTGAGCCAGCGCGCCACGGTGACGTGCAGGCTGGAGGCATCCGACAAATCATAGACCAGTTGCACGCTCCCTTTGCCATAAGTTCGCTCGCCGATGAGGGTGGCGCGTTTGTGGTCTTGCAATGCCCCGGCGACAATCTCGCTGGCGCTGGCGGTTCCGCCGTCAACCAGCACCACCAACGGCGCATCGAGCAGTTTCGGGGCGACGGGTTTCACATAATACAATTGCGGGGCGGCATTGCGCCGATTCTCCGTCAGCACCAGCCCGTTGGGTAAAAATGCGCTGGCGACATCCACGGCGGCATCCAGCAACCCGCCGCCATTGCCGCGCAGGTCGAGGATGTAGCGGGTTGCACCCGCCGCTTCCAGTTCCCGCATCGCTCGCGCCAATTCTTTGGCGGTGTTGCCGGAAAAAATCCGAAGTTGAATGTAGCCGATGGTGGCATCTTCATCCAAAATGCGCCACGTCACGCTGGGGTTGGGGATGATGGCGCGTTCAATTTCCAGCGTGATGGGGTCGGCAACATCCGCGCGGGTCACGGTGATTTTCACCGTTGTGCCCACTTCACCCCGCACCAGCAACACCACATCATCGCTCGACATATCGGGGGTGATGGGAGTATCGTTCACCCGCACCAGCACATCATCTTTCTGCACACCCGCCTTTTCGGCAGGGGAATCGACAATCGGGGTCAACAGCACGTTGCCCGCTTCGTCCCGAAAAATATACGCGCCGATGCCGCCGAATTCCCCTTCGAGTTCCGCCCGCTCCAGTGCGCGGGGTTGCGGTTCCACAAAGACGGTGTACGGGTCATCCAGCGCGGCGAGCGCGCCGTGAATCGCGCCGTAGGTGGTCTGCGAATCGGCGGGGAGGTCTCCGTAGAATTTGTCCTCGACGATGCTCCACACTTCCCAAAACAGCCCGAAATCGCCGGGCGCATCGGGGGTGGCGGCAGACACGGGGCGCTGAAAGTGGTTGGTCAGCCCATAACCCACGCCGATGCCCACGCCAAAAATGAACATGGCAATCAACGTAGCGACAATTATTTTGTAGAGTTTTGTCATACCGTTTATTTTTTCGCCGTTCACATTCGTTTATCTTTGCCCAGCAGAATGTCAAACACGGCGTGCAATTCCTCTTCCGAATAAAAATGAATGGTGATTTTTCCGGCGGAACCGGAATCATCGCGGCGCAAATCAACTTTTGTGCCCAGCCGCTCCTGAAAACGGTGAACCATGTCTTTATCCTGCGGCGAAAGCGGCGTCGGGCGTTTCTTAGGCTTCCGCTCGCCCGTCATAATTTGGCGCACCAACTGCTCGGTCTGGCGCACATTCAGCTTCTTTTCAATGACGGTGAAAAGTGCGTCCAGTTGGGCGCGTGGTTTGCTGATGCTGAGCAGTGCGCGGGCGTGTCCCTCCGAGATTTTCCCCGCCGCCAGCGCCTCTTTCAACTCGTCGGGGAGTTTCAACAGGCGCAGGGTATTGGCGACGGCGGTGCGGCTTTTGCCCACTTTCTGCGCCACCACTTCCTGCGTCAACCCGAATTCTTCCATCAGGTGGGCGTATGCCTGCGCCTCTTCCAACGGATTCAGGTCGGCGCGCTGGATATTTTCCACAATGGCGAGTTCCAGCATTTGCTGGGGGGTTATTTCCTTCACGAAGACGGGCACTTCCGACAGCCCGGCGCGCTGCGATGCCCGCCAGCGTCGCTCGCCGGCAACAATTTGGTAGCGGTTGCCGACCTGCGTCACCACAATGGGCTGGATGATGCCGTGTTCGCGGATGGATGCCGCCAGCTCATCCAGTTTGGTTTCATCCATCACCTGCCGGGGTTGGTGCGGATTGGGATGGATGTGTTCCACCGGGACGGTGACGGGTCCCCCCGGCGTGCCGGGCGGGGGCGTTTTCGGCGTTTGGGGAATGAGTGCGCCCAATCCCTTGCCTAAACCCTGTTTCTTGCTCACTGTGTCGCCTCCCTCGGTTCTTCAACTGCCGGGCGCACGCGCGACAAAAACTCCTCGGTGAGCGCGCGATACGCCTGCGCCCCCTTCGAGCCGGGCGCGAATGCCAGAATATCTTCCCCGTAGCTGGGGGCTTCGCTCAGCCGCACATTGCGCGGGATGATGGTTTTGAAAACTTTGTCGCCAAAATGGGTGCGAACTTCTTCCACCACTTGCGCCGCCAAATTGGTGCGATAATCGAACATCGTCATCACCATGCCGAAAATTTCCAGCGTCGGGTTGAGGTTGTCATGCACCAATTGGACGGTGTGCATCAACTGGGTCAATCCTTCCAACGCCAAATATTCACACTGCACGGGGATGATGACCCCGTCTTTGGCGGCGGTCAGCGCGTTGACGGTCAACAGCCCCAAGCTGGGCGGGGTGTCGATGAAGATGAAATCGAAGCGGTCGCCGATGGTTGCCAGCGCGCGCTGGAGGATGCTGCCCCGTTCCGGCACGTCAATCAGTTCCACTTCCGCGCCCGCCAACACCGCCGCCGAGGGGAGCAGGCTGAGGTTGGGGCGGGTGGTGCTCACGATGGCGTTTTCGGCGGGAATCTGATTGATGAGCACATCATACAGCGAGAGTCCGTCGTCGCCCACGGTTACATTCAGGCTGGAACTGGCGTTTGCCTGCGGGTCGGTGTCCACCAGCAGGACATTGGCGTTGCGTGCCGCCAAAAATGCGGCGAGGTTCACAGTGGTGGTGGTTTTTCCCACGCCACCTTTCTGGTTTGCAAAGGCAAAAATAAATGTCACGATAAAACCCCTTTTCTGCTAAAATTTGATTGGCAGGGTTGGCAATAAACAAAATCCCACCGACAAGGTGGGACTTTTTGCAATACACATCGCAAAGGTTCATTACAAATTTTGGCGCGCAAAATCATTGAAACCCAAACGTTTCCGTTGCGCAATTTGCCCACCTGAATTGTTATTTGGGCAAAATTACCACTTTACGGCGTTCGCCTTCGCCCATACTTTGGGTATAAACTTGCGCGTGGTTGCGCAATTGCATATGGATGATACGGCGTTCATGCGCGGGCATCGGTTCCATCACCACGCGCCGCCCGCTGAATACCACCCGGTCTGCCATGCGGTTCGCCAGTTGTTGCAGGCTTTTTCTGCGGCGAACCAGATACGATTCAACATCAATGACAATGGGAACCCACCGACCCGCTTCTTTGTTCAAAATTTGACGGGTGATGAATTGGATGGCGCGTAATGTTTCGCCGCGCCGCCCGATGAGCAACCCCAAATCGGTGCCGGAAATGTCGAGGGTGAGGGGGGGGTGTTCGTCTTCTTCCACCAAATCGGTGCCGATGCGCGACGAGATAGTCGCGTCAATGCCCATTTTTTCCATCAAATCACGCAAAATCTGTTCCGCGCGTTGAACCAAATCCGGGTCAAATTCGCCGAGGTCGCCATTCGCGTCATCTTCCGCTGCAGCAGCGGGGGCTTCCGGGGCGGGGTCGGGGTCAGCCGGGATGTCAGGCTCCGGCTCGGGTTTGAGGGTCAACACCACTTCCGCGTCTTCCGCACCAATGCCCAAAATGCCGCGACTGCCTTCCTTCACAATCTCAATATCAACTCGGTCTTTGGTGGTGTTCAAGGCGGACAAACCATTGGCGATTGCCTCATCGACCGTTTTGCCACTACTTTTTACGCTTGCGTTTTGATTTGGGACGACTTGCTTTTGGTTGATACTGTTCATCGTTTTCTACCTGTGTGTTCTCGCCCGTATCGGCGCCATCACCATTCGATTTAGCCTCGGCGGCTTCGGTGGGGTCGGCAGGCGGTAATGTTTCTGCATCTTTCAGTTTGGATGACTTCAGTGCTGTGTTGCCGTTTTGTTTGACAACATCATTGCTCGCGTGCGCCTTTTTCATATCCATTGAGCGGTTGATCCACCATTGTTGCGCCACACTTAAAATATTATTGGTGAACCAGTATAATGTCAACCCGGAGGGCACGACAAGGGCGAAATAGCCGAACATCAACGGCATCAGCATCATCGCCTGCCCCATTGCTTTCTGGTTGGGGTCGCTGGATTGCGGGGACATCATTTTTTGGGTGTACAATTGCGACACAACCAGCAAAATGGGCAAAATCAGGTAGCTGATTGCATCAACCCAGCCAACGGGAGGCGCGCCGTTCACAAACGGATAGAGCCACGTCAACCCGGCGGCGCGGTCGGTGACCGGACCGGCGAGGCTGGGAATCCAGAAGAAAGGGGCATGGATTGCCGCCGAATACGCGGCATTTTCGGAACCCGCCATACCGTAGATTGCCCGATACAGCGCGAACCAAATCGGCATTTGCACCAGCATGGGCAAACATCCGCCCAACGGATTTACGCCGGCTTCTTTGTAAAGTTGCATCTGCGCCTGCGACAGTTTTTCTTTGTCGTTGGCGTATTTTTTCTGCAACTCTTTGAGTTTGGGCTGCAAATCTTGCGTCGCCCGGGTGGACTCCATCTGCTTTTTGTTGAGCGGATAGGTCACAATTTTAATCAGCACGGTAAACAAAATAATTGCAAATCCGAACGAAAAAGGAATTCCCGCCCCGGCAATTGCTGTATTCAGGAATACCAAAATATTTGCAATAAAATCAACGAATGCTTGCCACATAAAAAAACCTTTAGTTCCTATATTTTAACTTAATTTCAAATTTTTCCGGAACGGGGTCGTACCCGCCGGGGTTGAACGGATGGCATCGGCTCACCCGTTTCACGGTCAGCCACAATCCGCGCCAGAAACCATGTACTTTAAACGCCTCATACCCGTAATGGGAGCATGTGGGGTAAAATCGGCAAGTCGGCGGCGTAACCCGCGAGAGGGTCATCTGGTAAAGCCGAATTAATGCCATAGGTAGGTACTTCACAATATTTTCTCACTCTTGACCGGTCGAATTTTTCGGGAGCGTATGTGCCTGATACAGTTTCACACGCCGCAATAAATCATCCATTGCGGCTTCTATTTGCTGATAGTTGGCGCGGGCGATGGGTGAACGCGCGATGAAAAGGATGTCCCAGCCCGGCGGAATGTGTTTTTGACGTAAACGAGCCGCTTCGCGCAATTGCCGTTTAATTTTATTGCGCTTAACAGCATTCCCAATGCGCTTGCTAACGGCAAAACCAAAGCGGCTCCATTTTAGATGATTTGGCAGGATAATCAAAACTAACCGGCGATTGACTTTCGATTGCCCTGCCCGCCGTATCCGTTGGATGTCGGCGTTTTTTCGTAGCCGGTACAGGCGCTTCATCAATTAATATAATCGCCCTATCCCGCGTTCCAATTGATTTTTTTGGCGTGGTTCGGTTGCACCGCCAATGAGCTGCGCCCTTTTGCCCGGCGCGATTTCAAGACTTTGCGTCCACCGCTGGTGGACATTCTGGCGCGAAAACCGTGCACTCGCGCTCGACGACGTTTTTTGGGTTGGTATGTTCGCTTTGGCATACTGCTACTCTCTCTTTTTGGAATGTGATATGGTAACGCACAACTATTTACACAAGCGATAATTATACAGATGACCCCACATTATCGCAAAAACGCTACCTCTCTTTACGCCGAGTGTATCACACTCCCGTCACCCAAAACACGCGAAATGCTGGAGACCAGATCATCCGGCGAGAATGGTTTGGTCACATAATCTTCAACTTTGGCGATGTGCAACCCCAGCACTTTGTCAATACTCTGAGCTTTGGCAGTGACCACAATCACGGGGATATTCGCCAGTGCCGGGTCGGATTTCACCATTTTATACACGTCCCAACCGTCCATGTCGGGCATCATCAAATCGAGCAGAATCAAGTCGGGAACGTCGCTGGTCAGGAAATCAAGCCCTTCTTTGCCACCCAACGCCCCCGATACTTTGAAGCCGTGCGGCTCCAATATCAGCCGAATCAATTCAATCATATCCGGCTCATCTTCTATGCACAGTACATGGTAGCTGCCATTTGTCATCATCATCCAGCCTCGTTTATATTTCTGCGCTTGATTGTTCGGCAGGGGTTGTCAACACCCGTTTGATGCGCTCTCGCAATTCCTGCGGGGTGAACGGCTTGGTGATATAATCATCCACACCGGCGCGTTCACGGGCAATGACTTCTTCAAAAGAACTGTTGCGCGCGGTTAAAATTATCACCGGGATGTTTCTCAGCCGGTCATCATCTTTAATGCGTTTGTAGGTTTCCCAGCCGTCCATCTCCGGCATCATAATGTCCAGCAGAACAATATCGGGCAAAGACTCACGCATGGCTGCCAGCCCCTCGCTGCCGCTTGCCGCCCCACGGATGGAATAGCCGTCGCGCTGCATTATCAACTGCACCAATTCGATGATACCAATATCATCATCAATGCACAGAATATCTTTGCTCGTCATGTTCCCTCATTTATTCGTGGCTATACCGCAATTGCTTTACGATAGTGTAGCATATCTATTTTTTATTGTCCACTGACAAGCGTCAGGGCGATGAAAGCAGTTTTGATTCCACAGCCTCCGGCATCAGCCCCATAATGATGACGATTTTCTTTTCAACCGATTTTCCCGACGTTACCGCCACTTTGCCGCGATTGATACCCAGTTTTTTGGCGATGAACTTTTGCAAATCGTCATCCACCACACTTTGCTCCGCCGCCGAGGTGAGCGCCACGTAAACGATGTCTTTATCTTTGCCGGTGATTTTGTTCTGCTTGGCATTGGGCTTCACCTGCACCAACAGCGCCGTGCCACCTTCCGCATTGGTAATTTCAAATTTGTGCATGGGCATGGAATCTCTCCGCTCCGCTAAAAGCCGCCTAAAATGGAAATGAAGAAACCGATAATCAGAAACGCCACAATCGGGCTTAAATCCATCATCCCGAAGGTGGTGAAGCGCCGCAGCGGAACCAATATCGGATCGGTGACATCATACAGAATTTTGATGATGGGATTGTACGGGTCCAGCCGGATGCCCGCCATTGGCAGCCATGATAGCAGCACCCGAATGAGAATTGCCCATTGCAGGATGTTTAAAAGGATGATTAATATGTTGGCGATGGCGCTCACGATTGATTTCCCCCTAGTTTTTTCGATTTTTGATACGCGGCAAAAACCGCTTTTGATGTTATAGTCCGGAACCCACCTTTTTCCAACTGATACAGCGCGTCGGCGGTGGTGCCGCCCGGCGAGGTGACCATATTGCGCAACTCGGCGGGATGGCGTTGGTGCTGGCGGGCAAATTCAACTGCCCCTTCCATGGTCTGCAAAACCAGTTCTTCCGCCACTTTGCGGGAGAAGCCCATATGTACCCCGGCATCCACCAGCGCTTCGATGAACAGGAAGACGTATGCGGGTCCGCTCCCCGAAAGAGCGGTCGCCATGTCGAGATAATATTCGTGCCCGACAAAAATTTCTTTCCCCAGCGATTGGAAAATTGCGCCCGCTTCGGCTTTCTGCGCATCCGAAACGCTCTCCGTCGCCATCCACACCGACATCCCCTTGCCCACCCGAACGGGCGTGTTGGGCATCACCCGCACCACGATGGGATGATGCAAGCCATCAGTGATTTTTTTGACCGGCACACCTGCCGCCACCGAAATGACCAGCGCGTGCGGCTGAATCTTTTCGCACAGTTCCTCCAGCACTTCCGGTATCACCTGCGGTTTGATGGACAGCACCACAATATCGGCGCGCTGAACGGCGTTTGAATTTTGGGTGGTATGGCGAATGCCGTACCGTTTGGTCAGTTGCTCCCCGCGCGATTTGCGCGGACCGCTGGCGACAATGTGTTGGGGGTCAACCAGATTTTGGTTCACCAGCCCGGCAATCATTGCCTGAGCGATGGTTCCGCTGCCAATGAAGGCAATTCGTTTATTCTCCAGCATAATTTCAGTTCCAAGTTCCGAGTTTCAAGTTTCAGGTTTCAAGTTTCAGGTTTCAGGTTGTAACGTGGCAAATCTCACGTTTTCACGCTCTTTCTCCGAAAATGGCGCGTCCCACCCGCACGATGGTGGCGCCTTCTTCCACGGCAATTTCAAAATCGCCGGTCATACCCATTGAAAGATGTTCCCATTTTACTGCGGGATGGCGTTCCGCACAAACGCGCCTCAAACGGCGCAAGCCCGCAAAGACGGGGCGGGTCTCTTCAGGGGAGGAAACAAGGGGCGCCATCGTCATCAACCCGCGAATGGAGACCGTTTCCAGCGCGGCAATTTCGCCGACTGCCGCCAGAAATGTTTCCCGCACGGCGGGGTCGGTTTCCCAATTCGCCACCGGGAAACCGGCTTTTGCCGCTTCGCCGGAGATGTTGCATTCCAGCAGAATGGGCATGGCGGGCAACCCGTCACGGCGGTTGATGCGGTCTATCCGCTGTGCCAGTTTCACCGTGTCCACCGATTGAATCATCTGCACGTGGGGCAACACCTGCGGCACTTTTCGGCTCTGCAAATGCCCAATCATATGGATGATGGGGGCGGCATCCGGCGGCAATTGCGCCAAAAACGCGGGGACTTTTTCCGCAATCTCTTCGACGCGATTTTCGCCGAAATAGCGCAATCCGGCGCGATACGCCGCCAGCATTTCCGCCACGGTATGATATTTGCTCACGCCGACCAGCGTCACGTCTGCCGGGTTTCGTCCGGCACGCTGCGCGGCGGCGGCAATTCGGTTTTGAACGGTTTGCAATCGGGTTTCAATAGTCATTGTTTGCAGTTCAGGGTTTCAAGTTACAGAGTTTCAGGGTTGCAGGGTTGCAAGGCTGCATTTCATTCGTCATTCGTCATTCGTAACTCGTCACTCGTCATTCGTCACTCGTCACTCGTCATTCGCCAATCCGATGAACGCGCCGAAGCGCCCGGTTCTGCCCTGCTCGGCGCGGTGAGAAAAGAAGTCGGCGGTGTGGCAGGCGGTGCAAATGCCGCTGACGATGATTTCGCCCACGCCCGCCGCTTCCGCCTGCCGCCGGTTGGCTGCCCACAGGTCAAATCGCACATCCCCCCGGGAACGGTCGAAGAGCGACTCGGGGTCGGCAAATGATGCCCGCGCCGCGCGGAGGACATCATCCCCCACCTGATAACAGCACACGCCGATGCTCGCACCAATGACCAGCCGGATGTCGGCGGGACGGCTGCCGAAGGTGTCCGCCATCGCCTGCACCACCGCGCCGACCACGTTTTGCATGGTTCCGCGCCAGCCCGCGTGCCCCAGCCCCACCGCGCCCGCCACCGGGTCAAAAAAGAGCAATGGGGTGCAATCGGCGAAGCGCATGTGGAGCAGGATGCCCGGTTCGCGGCAAATCATCCCGTCGGCGCGTTCCTGCCGGAAAGAGATATTTTCGGCGGTGACGTGCCACACCCGGTTGCCGTGTACCTGAAACGGCGACGCCACGCGGGCGGGGTCGGTGTTGAGGGCGGCGCACGCCAGCCGAAAATTCGCCTCGACGGCGGCGGGGTCGTCGCCCACCAAATGCCCGAAGTTCAGCCCGCGCCACGGAGGCTCGCTGTATCCGCCGTGCCGGGTGAAAATCGCGTGGACGGTGCCCGCCAGCGCGGGAAAAGTCAGGGGGGTTAGGGTTTCGGGTTTCAAGGTTTCAGGTCTCAAGGTTACAGGGTTGCAGGGTTGCAGGGTTGCAGAGTTGCATTTTACGGAACACGAAATACGGAACACGTTTCATTCGTCATTCGTCATTCGTCATTCGTCATTCGTCATTCGTCATTCGTCATTC
>CAZMXX010000086.1:0-11714 GCA_964570315.1 uncultured Anaerolineaceae bacterium
AATCGTGCCCACGTTTACGTGTGGCTTCGTTCTCACAAAGGTTTCTTTTGCCATTGACGGTGTTTCCTCCTGATTAATTACACATCAAAAAGTGGTTCAGGTGGAGAGGGGAGGATTCGAACCTCCGAAGCGTTACGCAGCTGATTTACAGTCAGCCCCCTTTGGCCACTCGGGAACCTCTCCGTACTCTAAAAGTACCACCGGCTCGTTAATAATGAAACCGTGGTACAGGGGGTGAGTATATGCTATTATGGCTGATTGTCAAATTATGGGGTGTAAAATTGGCGCGACCGCCACACTTCATACATTGCCAATCCACCGGCAACCGAGGCGTTCAGCGATTCGATTTTGCCGCGCATGGGAAACGCTATCAGCAGGTCACATACGGTGGCGATGCGCCGGGAAAGCCCCTTCCCTTCGTTGCCCAAAACCAGCACCAGCGGCATTGAGAGGTCAGTTTTGTGGTAAGGTTGGGCGGCTTCGGCTTTTTCAACGCCGACCACCCATAGGTTCTCTTTTTTCAGGTTGATGAGCGCCTGGGCGAGGTTGGCAACCACGGCGACCCGGTGATGTTCTGCCGCCCCGGCAGAGGTGTTGACGACGGTGGGGGTGATGCTCGCCGCGCGCCGGTTGGGGATGATGATGCCATGCACGCCGACGGCATCGGCGGTGCGGAGGAGCGCGCCGACGTTGTGCGGGTCTTCAATGTGGTCGAGCGCCAGCAGAAAGGGAATCTCACCCAGTTTTTGGGCGTGGCGCAGGATGTCCGGCACGTCAAAGGTGGGGAATGTGCCCACTTCCAGCGCCATCCCCTGATTTCCGGCGGCGAATTTGTTCAACTGCTGGCGGGGTGCGGTGTCGATGGGAATTTTGAGCTTGCGCGCGTGGCGGGTGATTTCCTGCACCACCGGCGTAGATTTGATACCCTGCGCCAGTATCAAGCGGTGAATGTGACGCCGCCGGGCGCGGAGACACTCGCGCACGGCGTTGCGTCCGTAAATAATTTCTGACATTGATTATTTGCCCAGTTTCCACACCGTGCCGTCCGGACGGTCTTCCAGCACAATGCCGAGTTCGGTCAACCGGTTGCGGATGGTGTCGGCGGTTGTCCAATCTTTGTTGGCGCGGGCTTGCTGGCGCAGGCTGATGAGCAATTGCACCAGTCCGTCCACCAAATCCCCGCCGATTTCCGCCGTGAGTTCATCGGGGATGATGCCCAGCACCCCTTCTCCCAAAGTGCGATAAATATCGTCAATGGCTGTCAGCGCCGATTTTGAGAGAGGCGTACCGGCGTTCAGCAGGGTGTTCACCGCTTTGTTGAAATCAAACAGGGCGGCGATGGCTTGCGGCGTGTTGAAATCATCGTCCATCACTTGGATGAACGATTGCCGGTGCGTGTCAATCACGGTTTGCACCTCGGCGGGGATGTCACCGGCGGGGGCGTCGGGGATGCGGTCGCGCACCAGTTTGACGGTGCTGTGCAATCGTTTCAGCCCTTTTTCCGCCGCTTGCAACGCTTCGTTTGAGAAATCAATCGGCGAGCGATAGTGACTGCTCAACACGAAGAAACGCACGGTGAGCGGGTTGTACCCCTGAGTGAGCAGGGGATGGTCGCCCGTGAAAAGCTGTTTCAGGCTGATGGCGTTGCCCAGACTTTTGCCCATTTTCATGCCGTTGACGGTGACCATGTTGTTGTGCAGCCAATATTTGGCGAAGCCGTGATGGTGCGCGGCGTCACACTGGGCGATTTCACTTTCGTGATGGGGGAAGATGTTTTCCAGCCCGCCGCCGTGAATGTCGAAGGGTTCGCCGAGGTATTTGGTGGACATCACCGAGCATTCCACGTGCCAGCCGGGGTAGCCTTCACCCCAGGGGCTGTTCCATTTCATGATGTGTCCCGGCTCCGTTTTTTTCCACAGGGCGAAATCGGCGGGGTGTTCCTTTTCCGGGTTGGCTTCGATGCGCACCCCTTCCGCCAATTCTTCGATTTTGCGTCCGGAGAGTTGCCCGTATTTTTGGTAACTGCGCACGCTGAAATAGACCGAGCCGTTCTTTTCGTAGGCGTGATTTTTCGCCAGAAGGGCTTGGATCAGTTCAATTTGCTCTAAAATGTGCCCGGAAGCGTGCGGCGAAATATCGGGACGCAGGACGTTGAGGGCGTCCATATCGTCAAAATAACTGCGAGTGTACCGCTCCACCACTTCCATCGGTTCCAGCCGCTCTCTTTGCGCCTGTCGCAGAATTTTGTCCTCGCCTTCGTCGGCGTCGTCCGTCAAATGCCCCACATCGGTGATGTTTTGGACGTAGCGAACTTTGTAGCCGCTGTAGCGCAGATAGCGGACGATGACATCAAACGAGATGTAACTTTTGGCATGCCCCAAATGGGAATGCCCGTAAACGGTGGGACCGCAGACGTAAATGCCCACAAATCCGGGTTCAATCGGTTCAAAGATTTCTTTTTTTCTGGATAACGAGTTGTAAAGTTGAATAGCCATTGTCTCTTTGTGGTTGTTTTTTTAGATAGCCGGTTCGGCGAAAATCATCCGCCCGGCGGTTGTTTGCAAAACTTTTGTCACCAGCACCTCGATGGTGTTGTCAATATATCGCGCCCCGTTTTGCACCACCACCATCGTGCCGTCGTCGAGGTATCCCACGCCCTGCCGGGCTTCTTTTCCCGGCTGAATGATGCGCAGCGCCAGTTTTTCGCCGGGCAGATAGACGTTTTTCACCGCGTTTGCCAGCTCGTTGATGTTGAGCACCAGCACGCCCTGCAATTTCGCCACCCGATTCAAACCGTAATCGGTGGTGACGATGGGACATTGCAGTTGTTTCGCCAGCATAACCAGCTTATCGTCAATTTCGCGGACGTGTTCTACATCCCGGTCGGTGATGCGCACGGGGATGATGGAGCCTTCCTGCAATTGGTTCAGGATTTCCAGCCCGCGCCGCCCGCGATTCCGGCGCAGCGCATCCGATGAATCGGCGATGTGCTGGACTTCCAGCAGCACGAAGCGGGGCACAAGGAGCGTGCCGCGCAGAAAACCGGTTTGGCTGATGTCGGCGATGCGCCCGTCAATGATGGCGCTCGAATCGAGCAGGATGACATCCTGATTGGGCATGGTAGCGCGATTGCGGCTTTGTGTGCCGGGCGCCCAGCGGGCGGCGGGTGAAAGCAGAGCGACGATGTCCTGATGTCGCATAACCATAATGGCGATGCCGGCATAGGCGAAAACCAGACTGAAGGTGAGCGGCAGAATCTGGCTCAACGGCGAGGGCAGGCGGGTGAGCGGGGGAACCAGCAGTGCCGACACCGCCAACCCGACGGTCAGCCCGAAAACAGCCGAAAGTAACCGTGAGGCGGGCATACGGCGAATTTGGTAGCGCATCCAATTGAAGGGTTTGATGGTGAGCCACGGGGTGGCGAGCAATCCCAGCGCGGCGAAAGAAAGCGCCATCGCAATGGATAGTCGGGTGGTATGGGTGGTGGGGTAAATTTGCAGATAACGGCTTACCTGCGCCCCGATAATGGCAAACACAACCATGCCCACCAATCGGAAAATAAGTTCAATGCTCATGATAACAACCCAAAAACGCCGAATGATGTGGTGCTGTCCGTGGGCGATTCGTGACAGCAAAATAAACAATCAATAATGGTAAACAGGTCTGCGCGTTTGAAAGAGATAAATTGCACAGAAGCTCTGTGGAGATGGTAACACCATATCATGCAATTGTCAAAGAATTTGGAAGATTAGGTGAGTGCCGCGTCAATCGCTTCCCGCACCGAGCGCACGAAGACCGGTTTGATGCCGTCCGCGATATTTAAACTGCGGGTGGCGGCGGTTTTCGGCAAGATTGCGCGTTTGAAACCGAGCTTCACGGCTTCTTTCAAACGGCTTTCCAGATGCCCCACCGCGCGCAATTCGCCGGAAAGTCCGATTTCGCCGATGAGAATGACATCAGCGGCGATGGGACGGTTTTTGACGCTGGAAGCGATGGCTGCGGCGATGGGTAAATCGGCGGCAGGCTCGTTGACGCGCAAACCGCCGACCACGTTCACGAAGATGTCTTGGTCGCCCAGCCGGATGCCCGCCCGTTTGGTCAGCACCGCCAGCATCAGCAGCAGGCGGTTCATATCCACCCCGTTGGGGGTACGGCGGGGGTTGCCGAAGGCGGTGGTGCTCGCCAGCGCCTGAATTTCCACCAGCAGCGGGCGCGTCCCCTCCACCGTCACGGTGATGGCGGAGCCGGAGGCGTTGGGCAGCCGCTCGGTCAGAAAAATCTCGCTGGGGTTGGGCACTTCCGTCATGCCGACTTCCTGCATTTCAAAAATCCCGATTTCGTTGGTGGCGCCGAAACGGTTTTTCACCCCGCGCAACAGGCGGTAGGTGTGATACCGTTCCCCTTCCAAATAAAGCACCACGTCCACAATGTGTTCCAGCACGCGCGGTCCGGCGATGCTGCCGTCTTTGGTGACGTGCCCAATCAGAAAAATGGGGATGTTGTGCCCTTTCGCCACTGCCTGAAATTGCATGGCGGATTCCCGCACTTGGGTGACGGAGCCGGGCATGGAGGTCAGTTCGTCGCGGTACACGGTTTGAATGGAATCGATGATGACCATTTGGGGTGCAAGGTCGGTGATGTGCGCCAGAATCTCGTTCACGTTGATTTCATTCAAAATGAAGAGATTCTTTTCCTGCACACCCAGCCGTTCCGCGCGCATTTTTATCTGATAGATGCTTTCTTCGCCCGAAACGTAAAGGATGGGTCCCTGCTGTTTGGCAAACGTGGCGGAAATTTGGAGCAACAGGGTGCTTTTGCCCACGCCGGGGTCGCCGCCGATGAGGGTGAGCGAGCCGGGGACGATGCCGCCGCCCAGCACGCGGTTGAATTCCTCAATGGGGAGGCGGATGCGGTCGAGCTGTTCCATCGGCACGTCGGCGAGGGATTGGGGCGCGGTGCGCGTCACCATATGGCTGGTGGCGCGGTGAGGCGTCCCGCTCGTTTTGTTCGGCTGCGCCACCGTTTCGATGAGCGTGTTCCACTCGTTGCATTTGTTGCAGCGCCCCATCCATTTCGGATAGGTTGCGCCGCATTGTTGACAGACGAAGATAGTTTTGAGTTTTGCCATGGTGAGATAGGGGTAGAGATAGAGATAGGAATAGGGGTAGAGCAGAAGGACATTGTTGCCCTGGTCTCTATCCCTATCCCTATCTGATTTTACATAACGGCTTCGGCTTCGGCGGATTCTTCGGGATTTTCGCGCCGTTCCACCACGTTGATGGTGATTTGCTCGTCCACATAATCTACTTCGAGCACGTCGTGGGGCAGGTATTTGCCGGAGAGGATGCCCTCGGAGAGGGGGTCTTCGACGCGGTTTTGCAGCACCCGGCGCAACGGACGCGCCCCGAAATCGGGGTCGTAGCCTTCTTCCGCCAGATGGTCTTTGGCGGCATCGGTGAGCGACAGGGAGATGTGCAGGTCTCCCAGCCGGGCGCGGACTTCCCGCAGCTCGTAATCCATGATGTTTTTGATTTCCGCTCTGGTGAGCGCTTTGAAAATCATCACGCCGTCGAGCCGGTTTCGGAATTCCGGGCGGAAGAGTCGTTCCATCTCTTTCATCACTTTGGCGCGCATTTCTTTGTAGGCTTCATCTTCCGCTTTGTCATCGCTCTGCTGGAATTGGAAACCGAAGTTGGCGCGTTTAATCATATCCGCACCCACGTTTGAGGTGAGGATGATGATGGTGTTGCGGAAGTTGATGCGTTTGCCTTTGGCATCCGCCAGTTGCCCGTCTTCCATGATTTGTAAAAGCATGTTGAAGGCTTCGGGGTGGGCTTTTTCAATTTCATCAAACAGAATGACCGAGTACGGGCGACGGCGCACGGCTTCGGTGAGTTGTCCGCCTTCTTCATAGCCCACATATCCGGGGGGCGAGCCAACCAGCCGCGACACGTTGTGCCGTTCCATAAATTCACTCATATCCAATTTGATGAGTGCATCTTCACTCCCGAACAGAAATTCGGCGAGCGTTTTTGCCAGCAGGGTTTTGCCGACGCCGGTCGGTCCCAGGAACATGAATGTGCCGATGGGGCGGCGCGGGTTTTTCAGCCCGGCGCGTGCGCGGCGCACCGCTTTGGCAATGGCGGTGATGGCTTCTTCCTGCCCCACAACCCGGTCGTGCAATGCGTCTTCCATGTTCAGCAACCGCTCCGATTCTTCGGTGGCGATGCGCTGTACGGGGATGCCCGTTATCATGGCAACCACATCGGCGATGTCGTCCGGGGTCACTTCCGGGGTAGTGGTGGGCGACCAACCATCGGTGTCGCCGGTGAGCGCCTCCCGCAGTTCGTTGGCGCGGTCGCGCAGGGCGGCGGCTTGCTCAAACTGCCCCGCGCTGATGGCTTCTTCGGTGGCTTGGCGCAGGTCGCGCAGTTCGCTCACGGTTTTGGCATCGGAGGCGGTGCTGAAGGGCGTTTTGTAGAGCCGGACTCTGGCGGCGGCTTCGTCAATCAGGTCAATGGCTTTGTCGGGCATAAACCGCTCGGTGACGTAGCGGGCGGACAGATGCGCGGCGCTTTCCAGCGCGGCATCGGTGATTTTCAGGTTGTGATGGGCTTCATAGCGGGAACGCACACCGCGTAAAATTTCGATGGTTTCTTCGATGCTCGGTTCATCCACGGTGACGGGTTGGAATCGCCGCTCCAGCGCGGCATCCCCTTCGATGTGCTTGCGGTATTCGTCGAGGGTGGTGGCGCCGATGCACTGCAATTCCCCCCGCGAAAGGGCGGGCTTGAGGATGTTCGCCGCATCCACCGAGCTTCCGGCGGAGCCTGCGCCAACCAGCATGTGCAACTCGTCGATGAACAGAATCGCGCCCGATTCTTTGATTTCATCAATTACTCGTTTCAGGCGTTCTTCAAACTGCCCGCGATACATCGTGCCGGCAACCAGCGAGCCGACATCGAGCATGACTACCCGCTTGCCCAGCAGGGTGTCGGGGGCTTCGCCGCGCACAATGCGCTGCGCCAGCCCTTCGACGATGGCGGTTTTGCCCACACCCGGCTCGCCGATGAGGGCGGGGTTGTTTTTGTTGCGTCGGGAGAGAATTTGGATGACGCGCTCGATTTCGGTTTTGCGCCCCACCACCGGGTCGAGCTTCCCCTGAGCGGCTTTCGCCGTCAGGTCGGTGCCGAGTTGGTCAACCAGCGGGGTATCTTTCTTTTTGGAATCGGTTTCCGTGCCGCCGGTGCGGGTGGCGTTTTCCATCATCACCCGCGCTGTTTGGGCGCGAACTTTATCCAGACTGACGCCCAGCCCGCGCAGCACGTCCACCGCCACGCCTTCCCCTTCGCGGATGAGTCCGAGCAGGAGGTGTTCCGTGCCGATGTAGTGATGCCCCAAGCGGCGGGCTTCGTCCACCGCCAATTCAATGACGCGCTTGGTGCGCGGGGTCAGGCTTAACTTGCCGTACATCGCGCGTTGTCCGCGCCCGACGGTGCGCTCTACCCGTTCCCGGATTTGCTTCAGGTCTATCTTCAGTTCTTTCAAGACCCGCACAGCGACACCGTTTTCTTCACGCACCAATCCGAGCAGGAGGTGTTCCGTGCCGATGTAGTTGTGGTTCAACCGCTGAGCCTCTTCTTGTGCCAGCGTCAACACTCGGCGCGCTCGTTTGGTGAATCGGTCAAATTTATCTGCCATAATAGCAACTTCCTTTTTAGATACGTTTGGTTTCTTGCGTCAATGCACAAGACGTTTTGGTTGTTGATAGTATCTCCGGTTATGATTAGTGCCGGATTAATGTTACCGAGGATACGGATATGATACCAGCTTATGCATCATATGACTGTAATTTATTATACCAAATCTTTTCCAAAAATCGAAAAGCCTATTTGAAAGAGTTTTGTCTTTGTTGGGGAGGGGAGTTTACGGGTGTTGGAAACAGATTGGTTGATGATAAAAAAATGGGGCGAGATATTATCTCGCCCCATTGAGATACTGATGTTTTAAGAAGGTGGTTATGCTTCTTGGAGCTCGGATTCTTCCACGGGAGCATCGGCGTCTTCTGCCTCAACCTCGTCCATGGTGGGTTCCTGCGCCTGCTTGAGGCTCAACCCCATGCGACGGCGGTTTGGCTCAATACTGATGATGCGGACGTTGACTTCATCCCCTTCATGTACCACTTCGTGCGGGTGTCCCACTTGGCTGTCGGAGAGTTCCGAGATGTGAATCAACCCTTCGATGGCATCATCCACACGGGCAAATGCCCCGAAGTTGGTGACTTTGGTGATGGTTGCCGGTACAATCTGCCCCGGTTGGTATGAGTCCAGTACCTGACTCCACGGTTCGGGTTGGAGGCGTTTCAGGCTCAGCCCGATGCGCATCCGTGCATGGTCAATATTCAGCACCGAGACATCCACAATGTCGCCGACTTTCAGCACGTCGCGGGGGTGTCCCACTTGCGACCATGAAATTTCGGAGATGTGAACCAGCCCTTCTGTGCCGCCGAGGTCAACAAATGCACCGAAGTCCGCCAAACTGGTGATGCGTGCGCCTTTGATGATTTCGCCCACGGACAGTTCGGCGAGCAGTTCTTCTTTTTGCTTGCGGCGTACAATATCCACTGCTGCGCGTTCTGAAAGGATGAGCCGGTTTCGACGTTGGTCAACCTCAATGATTTTGAGGCGCAACTTTTCGCCGACCAGATTTGCCCAGCGATTGTTTTTATCGCCGGTGTTGCCGTGCGTATTTGCGAGTTGCGAACCGGGGACAAACCCGCGCACGGAACCGAAGCCGACAATGACGCCGCCTTTGTTGGTGCTGATAACTTCCCGTTCCAGAATTTCTCCGGAATCCAGAAGCTGCTGAGCTTTCACCCAGTCTTTTTCTACCACAGCTTTGCTGAGCGACAAAATTACATAACCTTCATCGTCCAGCAGGCTGACAACGTACACCGGAATTTCATCACCGACGTTTATTTCGGCGAGATACTCCGGGTCAACGCGATCCAGGTCTTTTGCGCGAATAATCCCCTCGTATTTCGAGCGGACATTCACCAGAATCTCGTTTGAACTGATGCTGACGACGGTTCCCCGGATGATGGTTCCCCGTTCCAGCGATTGAAGCTCCATGTCGGTTGAATCCAACAGTTGCTCCATTGTCATTTCGTCTTCGGGTGTGTTGAGTGTATTATTGGGTGTATTCGTGACCTCTCCCATGTGCATGAAACCTAAATGGCTCCTCCTTCAATTAATGCTTTTCAGCCCCATTATACTGTACTTCTTGATAAAAATCAATCACGTATTTTATTTTGTGAAAATGGGTGCTGTCTCTTCCTTTTTTATGGGGAAACCTGCTTTACCGCCAACGCCGGTTGGGGGTGTCCCGACAGCACGGCAGTATAAACGGTGACTATTTGTTCCCCGACTTGTTCCCACGTGTAATTTTTGTGAATGCGCTGCCGCAGGGCGTGTCCGCGCATCGCGCGCGCTTCCACCGGCATATCCAGCGCCGTTTCTATGGCTGTCGCCAATGCCGATGCACTCCGTTCGGCGGCGTAAATACCGTGATGCCCCAAATATTCCTGACTCACATGGGTTTTAAAGGCGACGATAGGCAACGCCATACTGGCATAATTCAGGATTTTCCCGTTCCCTTCCGTATTCGACAACTTCGGCGCGAGGGCAATATCTCCCACCGCCAGATATTTCGCCAGTGTTTCATAGGGGATTTTCCCGGTGAACGTGACGCGGTTGTGCACCTGTAAATTTCGGGCGAGCTGTCTGTAATGTTCCACCGCCGGAAAACCCATCAGCAGCAAATGGAAATCATCGCGGTGCGCCGCGAGCTTCTGCAGAGCTTCCAGCATCAAATCCACACCCTGATAGCGGGTCAGCAAGCCGACATACACCAGTATTTTTTTGTCTTCCGGCAGCCCCAACTCCCGTTTGAAAACCGCAATATCGGCTTCGGAAAAATTGCGGGGGCTGAAGGTGTCGGGATTCACGCAGTCGGGCGTGGGGTGAATGCGTCCCGTCGGCACGCCGAACTCAGTGTGCAAAAGGGATGCGCCATGCGTCGAACTGGTGAAAATCGCGTCGCCCATGTGGCTGATTTTCTTTTCAAGTCGGTGAACCAGTTTGAAGAAGAAACTGTCTTTGGTCAAAAATCCGTGGTCGAGCATCTCGCTGGTGAGGCTGCCCTGAAAATCGAAAATCAGCGGCGCGCCGGTCAGCTTGCTCAATATCCAACCCATCAACCCGCCTTCATGCAAATGCCCGTGAATGATGTCCGGCTTGAGCTTCAGGGCGAGGAATATCGCTTTGATGCCCATGAGCACATCCAGATAAATTTTATGCCGGGATGACCCCACTTCAATGCGGTAATTGAAGGGGACGCCCCAACTGCGGCGCACATCAACGCCCCAAATGTCCCTGCCGTTGGGATACGCCAAAATGGTGACTTGATGCCCCAACCGGCGCAAAACTACGGCTTCTTCCAGAATGCGAACGTGGCAACCGTAGTCGGCGAAAAACATGGTGGGCGCGAGCATCAGAATATTATATTTTCGTGGTGCGGTGAGTTGACCCATCCACAAATATCCCCCAGAAAACTATTTCCATTGTAGTGCAAAAAAATCAAAATGCAAGATTCTTGCAGGGGCGCGGAAAATCAACGGAAAACCGCACCCATTTGCGGCGGATGCTTGACTTTTGCGCGGCACATTCGTACAATGCAATCATACTTTTCACGAAAAGAAAGGAACACTATGTCTGAACAATCTGGCAAAAAACGATGGATTCCTTTGGCAGCGGTCTTGCTGGTTGTCTGCCTGCTGGCGGCGTGTGTGATTGGCGTGCTCGGCATGTGGGCGATTTCAAAAAACGTCACCGAAACCAGCATCATCACCGAAGCAACACTCGTCCCCGATGCGGGCAATGGCTCAACCACCGCCCCCGAAGACCAACCCACCCCCCCGCCGATGCCGACCTTCGCCCCGGCTGCCCCCGGCGAGCAAGTGCTCACCATCCCCGGTGGCGACCCGCCCACACTCGACCCCCATCTCAGCGGCGACGCGACTTCGGCGGTGTATGTGGTGGAAATTTTCAGCGGGCTGGTGGCATATGACGTGAATCTGAACCTCGTGCCGGATATTGCCGAAAGCTGGGATGTCGGCGGTGATGGCACGGTGTATACTTTCTATCTGCGCAAGGGCGTGAAATTCCACAACGGCAAACCCGTCCGCGCACAGGATTTCAAATGGTCGTTTGAACGGGCATGTGATTTCAAAACCGGCTCTTCCACTGCCGCCACCTATATGGGCGATATTGTGGGCTGCCTTGACAAACTTCGCGGGCGCGCCGATGAAGTTTCGGGTGTGAAAGTGATTGATGACAACACGCTGGAAATCACCATTGATGCACCGAAAGCCTATTTCCTGTCGAAGCTGACTTATCCCACCGCCTATGTCCTTGACCAAGAAAATGTGGAACGCGGCGGGCGCACATGGACAGACCCTGCCTCTCATACACATCTCCGAGCCCACGAGACAGGCAGAAAAAACGAATGCCGTCTTCTGCTTGAAAAAAAAAAAAAATAAACATCAAGAACACAAAAAAAAAAAAAAAAGAACACAAGAAAAAAAAACCACAACAAAAAACAACACAGAAGACAAAAAAAACAAAAACCCAAACAGGAAGAAGCGACAGTGGAAA
>CAZMXX010000087.1:0-11563 GCA_964570315.1 uncultured Anaerolineaceae bacterium
GCATACACCCGGTTGAAACATCATCCGGTTCGCCCTAATTGGCGAAGGTATTGTCAATTCGACCCCGATTTTGCCGAATTGTTCAAAGTGGCGGCGGATTTTGCGGAGGACATGCCGCGCAATCCGGAAAACAACCTGCTGTACGCCCGACTGATTGGCTCGCTGGCGCGGAAAGAGGGCTTGCGGCACTTCGACCGCTCGGCGGTGGCACGGGTGATTGAGCGCAGTGCGCGCATGATTGGCGACGCGGAACGGCTCTCCATCCAGATGCAGGGCATCGCCGATTTGGTGCGGGAAGCCGATTATTGGGCGGCGCAAGCCGGGCGGGATGTGGTCTGCGCCGACGATGTTCAGCGCACCATTGATATGCAAACGTATCGGGTCAGCCGCATCAAAGAGAAGATGCAGGAGCAGATTTTGCGCGGCACGTTTTTAATTGACACGGACGGCGCGCAGGTGGGGCAAATTAATGGACTTTCCGTGTTGAGCATGGGCAATTATTCTTTCGGAAAACCGACCCGTATCACCGCGCGGGTGCGGATGGGCAAAGGGGAGGTGATTGACATTGAGCGGGAGGTGAAACTGGGGGGACCGTTGCACACCAAAGGGGTGCTGATTCTCTCCGGGTTTCTGGGCGCGCGCTACGCCGTCGACCGCCCCCTTTCCCTTTCGGCAAGTCTGGTGTTCGAGCAGTCATACGGCGGGGTGGACGGCGACAGCGCGTCATCGGCGGAACTGTACGCCCTGCTTTCCGCGCTGGCGGATGTTCCCCTCAAGCAATCGCTGGCGGTCACCGGTTCGGTGAATCAGTTGGGGCAGGTGCAAGCCATCGGCGGGGTCAACGAGAAAATCGAAGGGTTTTTTGAGGTGTGCGTCGCGCGCGGGTTGAACGGTTCGCATGGGGTGCTGATTCCCGCCTCGAATGTGGTGCATCTGATGTTGCGGGAGGACGTGATTGACGCAGTGGCGGCGGGAAAATTCCACATCTATCCGGTGGAAACCATTGATGAAGGCATCGAAATTTTGACGGGCATCCCCGCGGGGGAACGGGACGAGCGCGGTGAATTTCCGGCGGGAACGGTCAACCGGCGGGTGGAAGCGCGGCTGATTGCGCTCGCAGACCGTCGGCGGGCATTCGGGCGGACGGCGCAATAAAAAAGGCGACGCTTTTGCGTCGCCCATGAGGTTGATACGGTTAGTGCAGCACGTCGAAAAATCCGATTTCCAGTAGCGCCGCCGCCATCAGCAGCAGCGTTTGGTCGTCTTCCAATTCCGATTTCAAATTATTGAACGCCGGGAGCGATTCCCCGTCTTCATTGCCGAACCAGCGGAGCGTGCTTTGGGCGTTGATACGGGTGTTCACATCGGCAACCTTTTCGCCAAAGAACCCGATGGGGTACGGTTTGCCCTCTGCGTCGCCTTCCGGGCGTTCCATACTGCCCCAAAGCTGTCCCTGCGGTCCCAAAATGCGCTGGCGAGTGTAATCCAGCACGCCCACCGGCTTGCCGTCCCATTGCACCCCCGCGCGCCCCTGGGTGATGATGATTTCCATTTTGCCGTATTTCGTTTCGGCGGCGATGGTTCCGGTTTGCGGGTTGAATGCCTGACTGGTGAACGCGATGAGCGGCGTTTCCGCATCATTTAAATGCAGTACCACGCCCCGGCGCTCGCCGTTGGTGGTTGTGCCTTTAAACGTGTTGGAGAGTTCCGGCAGCTCAAATTCCGCGAGCTTTGCCCGTTGTTCCGTCAAATACGATTCAATATCCTCAATGGGGGTCGGGACGATGGTGGGGTGTGGCGAGGACAACCGGCTCAACACCGATGTCCCGGAATCCGATACGCTTTCGGTGATGATGGGTTCCACTGCCGGCGCAGTCCGGGTTCCACTGTTTTTCGATTTTCTCAGCACAATGAGCGCGGCAATGGCAGTCCCCAGCACAATCAGTATTGCCAGCACAGCTACAATCAGCAGAAAAAGTGTCTCGAAGCTCATGCATTTCTCCAATGTATCATAAAAGACCCAATACTATGTCAATTATACCATAACCATGCAAGCCTTCCAACCCATTGTTTGCTCTTGAACGGAAAACCCATTAAAATGACTGTATTCAAGTGAAAAATCGTCATCTTTTGACGACAAATTTCTATATTCAGGGAGAATCTACCAACGATGCTGATTAAAAACGGAACGGTTTTGACTTTTGGGAACGACAAGCGCGTGCTCCCCGGCGGCGCCGTGTATTTTGAAGGCGATACCATCGTGGAAGTGGGGTCTACGGCTGAATTGACCGCGAAATATCCCCGCGTGGAAACGCTCGATGCGGCGGGGAAGCTGATTATGCCCGGCATGGTCTGCGGACACACGCATTTTTACGGCGCATTTGCCCGCGGGATGGCGATTCCCGGCACACCGGCGATGAATTTCGTTGAAATTCTGGAAAAATTGTGGTGGAAAATTGACCGCGCCTTGTCGCTGGAGGACACCAAAGCCAGCGCGCAGGTCGCTTTGGTGGATGCCATCCGGCACGGCACAACCACGCTGATTGACCACCATGCCAGCCCCGTCGCCATTGACGGCTCGCTCGATGCGATTGCGGAAGCCGTGCTGGAATCGGGATTGCGGGTCAGCCTGTGTTATGAAGTGACCGACCGGAACGGCGAAGCGGGCGCGGATGCGGGCATCGCGGAGAATGTCCGCTGGCTGAAAAAAGTGCGCGAGATGCGGGCGCGTGGGGACGCGGGCGCGGAGTTGTTGGGCGCATCATTCGGGTTGCACGCCAGTCTCACTTTGGGCGATAAAACGCTGGAAAAATGTGTCGCCGCCGCGGAAGGGTTGGACACCGGCTTCCACATCCACTTGGCGGAAGATAAAGCGGACGAGCAGGACAGTTTGCAAAAATACAATATGCGCACAGCGGAACGGCTGGAAAGCCGGGGCATTTTGGGCGAAAAAACCATCGTGGCGCACGCCATCCACGTGGATGAATTTGAGATGAACGCCCTGAAAACCACCCAAACAAAAGTGACCCACCAGCCGCGCAGCAATATGAATAACGCCGTCGGCGTGGCAAAGGTGGAACGGTTGCTGCACAAAGGCATCACCGTCGGGTTGGGGAATGACGGCTTCAGCAACAATATGTTCACCGAAATGGCGTTCACCTATTTGTTGCACAAAAGCCATCAGGGCAATCCGCAGGCAATGGGCGGCAACACGGTGATGGAACTGGCATTTGAAAATAACGCCAAAATCGCCAATATTTTCTTCCCCAAACCGGTCGCCGCGCTGGAACCGGGCGCATATGCCGACATCATCCTGCTGGACTATTATCCTTTCACCTACATCACCGATGGCAATTACCCGTGGCATATCATCTTCGGCATGGATGGCAGTCGCGTGACCCACACCATCGCCGCCGGAAAAATGCTGATGAAAGACCGGGAACTGTTGCACATGGATGAACGGGCAATTGCTGCGGCGGCGCGGGAATTGTCCGCGCGGGTGTGGGAAACTGTGGCAGATATGTAGATGATTCGACGACGCGATAAACCGACCATTTACACCCCTCAAACCGCGCACGGCTGGCTGGCGGGACAGTTGGCGGCACATTGGGGCAATAGCCGTTTCCATCATCCCGGTGATGTGGGCGAGATGGTGCTGGCGGCTGCCAACCATGATCAGGGGTGGGTGCAGTGGGAGCAAGCGCCCAAAATCAATGCCCACCACCGCCCCGCTGATTTTCTGGAAATGCCAACGGCGGAGCACATTGCCATTTGGCAGAAAAGCATTGCATATATGGATAGCCAATCGCGCTATGGCGCGGTATTGGTGAGCAAACACGCTCGCTTTTTGAACGAAATGCGGCTGACAATGCCCCCCGAACCGAGCGCCGAGACCGAGCTTTTGCGCGTTTTTTGCACCGAACAGGCGGCGTGGGAAGCGGCGGCGCTGGACGAATTGCGCGGGCAGCCCTACTATGCCCCCTTCTGCGAAGAATCGCGGCTGGCGGCGGCGTTTCGGCTGTTGCAGGTCTTCGACTGGTTGAGCCTGCTGTTGTGTCTGGATGTGGTGACCGAATCGGTGGTGGAGGACGTGCCCGGCGTGTTGCCGGATGAGCGGGTGTCCATCACCCTCAAATCGCTTGCCGAAGACGTGCTGACGGTTTCTCCGTGGGCATTTGATGTGCCGGCGTTTTCGGTGGCGGTGCAGACCAAGCAACTCCCCGCCGAAACCTTCCCCGATGATGCGGCACTGCAAGCCGCGTGGCACGCAACGCCGCTATCTTTTCGCGTGATTACGTTCCGTGCGGAACGGGTTTAGAATTAAAGCATTGTTATTTTTGCGGAGGGGATATGTCAAAAAAGCCCAAACACAAAATGCAAAACCGAAAGATGGACCGCAAGGCGTATGAAAAAGAGTTGGTGAAATTGCAGGTTGAGCTGGTGAAACTGCAAGAATGGATTCGACACAAAAGGTTGAAAGTGGTGGTGGTGTTTGAAGGGCGAGACGCCGCCGGTAAGGGCGGGGTCATCAAACGGATAACCCAACGGCTGAACCCGCGTATCGCGCGGGTAGTGGCGTTGGGCACACCCACCGAGCGGGAAAAGACGCAATGGTATTTTCAACGGTATGTGCCGCATTTGCCCGCCGCCGGTGAAATGGTACTCTTTGACCGCAGTTGGTACAATCGCGCCGGGGTGGAACGGGTGATGGGCTTTTGCACCGAAGAAGAATATCGGGAGTTCATGCGCTCGTGCCCGGAATTTGAGCGCATGCTGGTGCGTTCCGGCATCATTCTCATCAAATATTGGTTTTCCGTCAGCGATGAAGAACAGGAGCGGCGATTTCAGGCTCGGCTCACCGACCCCACCAAACGCTGGAAACTCAGCCCGATGGACTTGGAATCGCGGGCGCGATGGGTGGAATATTCCCGCGCCAAAGATGAAATGTTCAAATATACCGACATCAAACAAGCGCCGTGGTATGTGGTCAATGCGGATGTCAAACGGCATGCCCGCCTGAACTGCATTCATCACCTGTTGAGCATGATACCGTATGAAGACCTCACGCCGAAGCGCATCGAGCTTCCCCCCCGGCAGGCGGATGTCGGCTACATTCGCCCGCCCTTCACCGACCAAACATTCGTGCCGGAGATATATCCGTAGCGGCGACGGGCGACACCAATAAAAAACGCGGAATCGGCAATGTCGATTCCGCGTTCCGGTTTTGAGGGGGGTTATTTTACCAGCGCATCTATCCCAATCATCACCATCACAATCAGCAGATACAGGTTTGACATTTTGAATAGCGAAAATGCCAGCTTGCTCGACGGGTCGATGACCAGTTTGATGTTGCGCACCATTAAATCGATGGTGGCAATGCCGACGGGAATGCCGTAAATCCAGCCGAGCGCGGGGTGCAAAATGAGCAGCATCGCGGCGAAGGTGGTGGCGACGGTGTGCAACAGCACCCACCAAGCGGCGGCACGCGGTGATGCCTGCACGGGGAGCATCGGCGTTTTGCTGCGGGCGTAATCGTCGCGGTAGGTGATGGCGAGACTCCAGAAATGGGTGGGTGTCCACAGGAAGAGCAGCAACGCCAGAATGACCGCCCCGGAGTCGCTCCAATTGCCGACGGCGGCACTGCCGCTCAACACGGCGGCACTCCCCGCCGCCCCGCCGATGACGATGTTCAGCAGGGTGCGCGGTTTCAGATACAGCGTGTACAAAAATACATAAATCGCCGCGCCGACCAGCAGGTAGAAAGTGAGCCACGGATTGGCGGGCAACACCATCAGCGACGGAACCAGAATCATCGCCGCCGCAACGTATGGAACCCAGCCGGGGCGGGCAATTGTGCCGTCAACCAGCGGACGATTGCGGGTGCGCTTCATCAGCCCATCCGAGTCGCGCTCGAAATACTGGTTCAGCGCCGACGAACCGGCGGCGGCGAATCCGCCCGTCACCAGCAGGACTATCAACGCCCCGGCGTCGGGAGCGCCTTGCGCCGCCAGAAACGCCCCGCCGACTGCCGCCGTCAACAACAAAACGACAATACGGAGTTTGAACAGCACGGTCAGCGTTTTGAACGTGGGGACATTCGCGCGGATGAGTCCGGCGATAGTTTGGGGGGCTACACTTGCGGGGGGATAATTATCGGTTTCAATCGAACTCATCTGCGTCCTCATTTCTTGGGATGGCTCAATTCCAATGCCGGTATTGGATTGAAAATCTTGATACGAACATTAAAATGTCTGAGCGTGGTCATTACCTATCAGTGTAGGGGAAATGGGTTAAATGCCCATAAAAACCGAATTAAAATGCCATAAAAATATTGCTGTGTCGGCGAGTTGCCGCCATCCCCCAAAAAGAACCGGCAATTTTGCGAAATTTGTTCATAAAAGGGTAATATGATTATGATGGTTGAAATTAAAAAAGGATGGCGCATCTGAAAGCCACAATTATCTTCAACCCCCAAGCGGGGGCGAAATCGTTACAACTTGAAATTCAACAGGCGGGCAGCTATTTAGCCGAAAACGGCTGGCGCATCACCTGGGCGGAGACCGCATACCCCGGACATGCCACCACGCTGGCGCAACAGTCGGTGGCGCGGGGTGATGATATTGCCATTGCCGTGGGCGGCGACGGCACGGTCAACGAAGTGCTGAACGGGCTGGTCGGCACGCGGACGGCGTTGGGTATCATCCCCTCCGGCACGGGAAACGTTTTCGCCGCCGATATGCGCATTCCGCTGCCGGGACCTTTGCCGCATCAGCGACTCATCCGCGCCGCGGAAACATTGCTGGTCAGCAAACCCCGCCGAATAGACGTCGGCAGCGCTGTTTGGGGGAACGGACAGCGACGTTATTTTTTATCGTGGGCGGGCGCAGGCTTGGACGCCGCCATCAGCGATGCCGTGGAAGTTGATAAAAACACCCGCCGCTCATGGCGGTTTTTGGGAATGTTCGGCTGGCTCATCAGTGGATTATGGGTTTTGCGGGATTTCCGTGGCACGCATATGCGCGTGACGTTAGACCACCGGCGCGTGATTTCACGGCGAATTATCATGACGACGGTCAGTAATGCGCAATTGTACGGACGCTTCTGGCGACTTTCCCCCGATGCCAAATTGGATGATGGCTGGCTCGATGTGGTCATCATGGAGGGCTACGGCTGGCGGTCATCTGTGCGTCACATTTTCAATGCCAGTGTCGGGCGTTTGGCTGCCGACCCCGATACATATCTCTATCGCACCCGGCACATCTCTGTGGAAGCCGGAGAGCCGATGCCGGTGCATGTTGATGCGGAAAGCGTTGGTCTGACACCGTTGACCGTGGAGATTGTTCCGCAGGCGCTGACGATTTTTCTGCCCCCCAATGTTCCCCCCAACCGATTTTCAACCATTGTAGGAGGAATTTCATCGTGAAATATGTGAATTATGGCATGCTGTTGTTCATCCCCCTTGCCATTTTGGGCGAATTATTGCACTGGTCGCCGGTGGTGATTTTTTTTGCCGCCGCGTTGAGCGTTGTGCCGCTGGCGGGATTTATGGGGCAAGCCACCGAAATGCTCGCCGTGTATACCGGTCCCAAAGTGGGTGGGCTGCTGAATGCCACTCTCGGCAACGCCGCCGAGCTCATCATCACCGTGGTGGCGCTGCAAAAGGGCGCGGCAAACCCCGAACTGCGCGAAGGGCTGATGAATCTGGTGAAAGCCTCCATCACCGGCTCGGTGCTGGGGAATCTGCTGCTCATTTTGGGCTTCAGTATGCTGATGGGGGGCTTGAAATTCGGCAAACAAACTTTCGACAAAACACAGGCGGGCGTGAATGCCACCATGCTCATTTTGGCGATTATCGCGCTGGCAGTGCCATCCTTCTTCAGCCAGACCATCGACACGGTGAACCACGCCGGGGTGGAGTATTTGAGTATCGGCGTGGCGGTGGTGATGATTGCCGTGTATGTGCTGAGCATTGTCTTTTCGTTTCAGCAGGATAACAAACGGGGCGAACCCGCAACGCCGCACACCCCCGGATGGAGCGTCAAACGCTCGGTGATGGTGCTGGTGGTGGCGACGGTCGCCATTGCCTTTTTGAGCGAAATGCTCGTCGGCGCGGTGGAGCCGGTGGTGGAACAACTGGGGGTGAGTGAATTTTTCCTGGGGATAATCCTGATTCCGCTGGTGGGCAACATCGCGGAACACGTGGTTGCCATTCAAATGGCAATGAAAAACAAGATGGAATTGTCGCTGGCAATCTCGCTCGGTTCAAGTTTGCAGATTGCGCTTTTCGTCGCACCGCTGCTGGTTTTCATCAGTTTACTGCTCGGCAACCCGTTGACGCTCACCTTCAACCCTTTTGAGGTTATCGCGTTGGTGGGGGCGACATTAATCGCGGCATTAATTGCACTGGACGGGGAAAGCAACTGGCTGGAAGGGGCGCAATTGCTGGGCGTCTATCTCATCATCGGCATTGCGTTCTTCTTTTTACCGGCGTAACCCGCTATTTCCGCGCGTGTTGCTCCGCGTAACCGTGTTCGCCCAGCAGGGGGACAAACGCCACCGGAACCAACCGCTCTTTGACGATGCGCGCCTCGTGGCTGCGCGTCACGCGCCACAGCTTTTGATTGCCCGGCTCGCCCACCGGTATCACCAGCGACGCCCCCGGTTTGAGTTGCGCCACCAGCGGCGGGGGAATTTCCGGCGCGGCGGCGGCGACCACAATCCCGTCGAAGGGGGCGTATTTTCGCCAGCCATAGCCGCCATCGCCGTGAGAAACGGTGATGTTGGTGTAATTGAGCGCCAGCAGGTTCTGCTCGGCTTGAATGGCGAGTTCCATCACCCGTTCCACCGAATACACGTGCCGCGTGAAGCGGCTCAACACGGCGGCTTGATAGCCCAACCCCGTTCCGATTTCCAGCACGATGGCGGAGGCGGGGTTTTTTATGTGCAGCGCTTGCAGCATATATGCCACAATAAAGGGCTGGGAAATGGTCTGCCCGTACCCAATCGGCAGCGGCGAATCTTTGTATGCCAAATGGCGGTACTCGGTCGAAACGAAACTCTCGCGCGGCACTTCGCCCATCGCCGCCAGAACCTTCGGGTCGGAAATGCCTCGCCGGGCGAGCTGATTTTTCACCATCTCCCGCCGATTGCGTTGGAAGTCTATCGTCTCATCGGTCATTTTGGGTCGCTCCTGCATTAATTATCCCATAGAATTGAATACACCGCAACCGCATGCCCCCCTTTGTGTGCGGTTCAGCTTTTGGGTATCCGCCGGCACGGGCGATGATCCTGCTCGAAAAAAATGCGGCGTTTGATGTGACATAAAAATCGGGGTATGGTATAATGGTACTATAGATTACATAATCATTTACCGGAGGAAATATGTACACTTACAAAGCAACCGTGAGCCGTGTCGTCGATGGCGATACCATTTATGTGGATGTCGATTTGGGCTTCTTTTTGCGCCAGATGATGAAAGTGCGCCTGAGAGGCGTCAACACCCCGGAGATTCGGGGCAAAGAACGCCCGGAAGGGTTAAAAGCGAAACAATTTGTGATTGACAGTCTGGCAGATTGTCCGGTAGTGGTCATCAAAACCGATAAAATCGGGAAGTACGGGCGCTATGTCGCCGATGTGTGGTTTTTGCCCGGCAGCGATGACGCCGGTGAGATTTTGGCAAAGGGGAAAAACCTGACCGAGTTGCTGTTGCGGAAAAAACTGGGCAAACCGATGGATGACCGCGGGCGCAGCCGCCGTTAATCCACCCAATGGTGACGCCGGTGGGCAACTGCCGCGCAGAGGTGCGCGCCGAATAAGGTAATCAGGCTGCTGATGTACACCCACAGCAACAGCGCCACCACCGTCCCCAGCGAGCCGTAAATCACCTGAAAATTAGACAGCCCGCTGGTGAGATACCAGCCGAAACCGACGATTGCCAGCCGCCAGCCGAGCGTCGCCACCACGCCGCCCCACAGCGCGTCGCGCCAGCGGACATCGGCGCGGGGAATCCAGCGGTACAGACTGCCGAACATCAGCAGAGTCAGCAGGGTGGGGAATACCGTGTTTCGCAGGATATCCAGCACGGGATTGTGCGTCACCAGCCCGTTGATTAAATCGCCTGCCAGGGGCAGCAGGGTGACGGCGGTGCTGAAAAAGAGGGACACGAACAGGAGCGCGACCAGCACGCTGACCATTATCAGCGCGACCAACCGAGATTGCAGAATGCCGCGCGGGGGCGCCGAATGCCACGCGCGGTTGATATTTCGCGCCAGCACATTGAACGCGCTGGTTCCCGACCACAGCAACCCGATGATAGCGGTGATTCCGGCGGGGCGGCGTTGGGCAATCACCACCTCGATGTTTTGCTGGATGAAATCGGCGGCGGTGGGGAAAACATTGGTCAGCCCGGTCATAATTTCCTGCTTGACCGCAGCTTCTTGCAGAAAAAAGGAGCCGATGACCACCAGAAATATCAGCAGCGGAAAAAGGGAAAACAGGAAGAAAAACGCAATGCTCGCCGAGGCTTCGATGGCGCGGTTGGTGACAAATTGCCGGATGGCAATCCACAGAATGAGGGGAATATTGCCCAACCGGCGGTCAATGCCGCGCAGCCAACGGGGAAATTGCGGCAAAGGGGTATCGTTCATGCTGATGCCTCTTGTGGCGGGTTGGCGGCGATGCCATGAATGCGTCGCCGGAGGACGTGCGCGGCATATACCACCATGCCCGCGCTCCATGTGAGCGGCGCTTCGGAGGTGTACCACAGCGTCGAGAGAAATTGTCCGTCGGGCGCATAAACTTCATGCACCGTCCCGTCGCGCACAATAACATCGGCGATGCGCCGCATCAGCGTTTTCGCCTCCGTCACCCGTTCCATCCGCGCCAGCGCGATGACGTGCCACGCCCCCAGCCAGAGCCACGCCGCGTAGGTGTGGTAATGGGCAATGCCGCCCAATCGGTTTTCAATGGCGATGAACTTTCTGGGGTAGGCGTGGTGCACCACTTGCGTCGGCACGGGGTTTGCCATATCAAATTCGTCCATTTTATCCAAAATCGCGTTCGCCTGCTCTGCCGACGCCATCCCCCACGCTACAGCGAGCAGATTGCCGCTGCTGTTCAAATTGTTGAAAACCTGACTGGTGATGAAATAGCCCAAATCATCGCGCCAGAAATGGGTATTGATGGAGGCTTTGATTTCCGCGGCGCGGGCGGAAAAATAGTCGGTATCGGCGGGCGTGCCGTAACGCGATGCCGTGTGCGCCAAATCGTACAGGGCTTTCCAATAAAGCACATTCGTGTACAGAATTTTCCCCGCGCGGGCGACGCTATCCGCCCAATCTGCGAACGCCGATTGCACCAGCAACCCGTCGGGGTTGGGCGCGTAGCCTTCCAGCCAGCGCACCGCCCGTTTGAGCGCGCCCCAATGTTGACGGGCGAACTCGTCATCGCCACTGCGCCGGGCATAATTCAGCAGGGCAATGATGAGCAGCGCGTTCCCGTCCAGCGAAATGGTGTTGTGCGCGGTGATGTACTTCGGGCGGATGGGCGCGTCGGTGGGTTGCTG
>CAZMXX010000088.1:0-2115 GCA_964570315.1 uncultured Anaerolineaceae bacterium
ATATTACTTGGCAAATTGGCGAAAAAAGAGTATAATATTTTCTGTTCAAAGTTGGAGACAAACAAATGAAGTGGGTTTTTGCGCCGAAATTTACGCACGGATATTGTGTGTTGGCAGGGTGTCAACAACCGCTAAACATCTAAAACGTTGTGCATCAATTGCACAACGTTTTTTGTTGCTAAAAACCAAAGGAGGTGACTCGGAAAGGAACTGGCTCGTTTATTCTTTGCTATCAATTAATGTGCAGCATGCATTTTAAAAGGAGGCTTTGATATGAATTTAGGTGGTTACATTGACCGAGTGGCATGGGTGAACCTCAGCGAAGGTTCGGTGGAATATAAGGGGATTGATGAACAGGATGCCCGCAAATATATCGGCGGGCGCGGACTGGGCGTGAAATATGTGTTCGACAATGGTCCGGAAGTGGACGCACTCTCGCCAGACAACATTATGTGCGTGATGGGGGGACCGCTCACCGGCACGGATGTGAATATGAGCGGGCGTCTCTGCGTGGTGACGAAATCGCCCCTGACCGGAACCGTGACCGACAGCCACATGGGCGGCTGGACGGCGGCAAAAATGCGCTGGGCGGGCTTCGACGGGCTGGTGTTCACCGGCAAAGCGGATCGTCCGACCTACGCCTACGCCGAAGACGGCAAAGTCACCCTGCATGATGCCTCTGACCTGTGGGGCAAAGGCATCCACGAAACCATCAAAATATTGCGCGAGCGCCACGGCGACGATTGCGGCGTGATGGCAATCGGGCAGGCGGGCGAAAATCTGGTGCGCTTCTCGGCGTGGTTGAACGAAGATGACCGCGCTTCCGGGCGCGGCGGCACCGGCGCAGTGGGCGGCAGCAAAAATTTGAAAGCCATCGTTTTCAAGGGCGACAAGAAAAATAAACCGAAACCCGCCAACAAAGAAGCCGATAAAGAAGCGCGCAAAAAAGCGCTGGCAACCATCATGGCGGAAGAAAACATCACTTCGCCGCGCAAAGGCGGGTTGAGCGTCTACGGAACCAACGTGCTGACCAACATCACCAACGGCATCGGCGCGTATCCCACCAAAAACTCGCAACTCACCTCATACGGGGAAAAAGCGGAAACCCTCTCCGGCGAATGGGTGAACGACAATATTTTGGTCAACGACCCCACCTGCCACGCCTGTCCCGTTGCCTGCAAAAAAGAGGTCGAAGTGACGGAAGGTCCCTTCAAAGTTCATATGGAAAGTGTGGAATACGAACCGGCATGGTCGCTGGGGGCGAACTGCGGTAATGACGATGTCCGTGCCGTGGCATTTATGATTGACCTGGCAAATGATTACGGGTTGGACGCCATCGAAATCGGGCAGGCGTTGGCGGTTTATATGGAAGCCAGCGAACGTGGATACACCAATGGCGACGGCAAGCTCGAATGGGGCGACACCATGGGCATGGTGGAAGTCCTGAAGAAAATTGTCTTCCGTGAAGGTGTGGGCGACAAACTGGCTGAAGGCGTGAGTGCCGCCGCCGAGGCGTGGGGTCATCCCGAAATTGCCATGACCTGCAAAGGGCAGGGGATTCCCGCCTACGACCCGCGCGGTCTGAAGGGTATGGGCTTGGGCTACGCCACCAGCAATCGCGGCGCGTGCCATTTGCGGGCATACACCCCCGCCTCCGAATTGGGTGTGATGCCGTTCGGCACGCTGAAAACCGACCCCATCGCGTGGGAAGGCAAGGGCGAACTGGTGAAAATCTTCCAGGACATCCACGCTGTGTCCGACTCTTTCGACATCTGCAAATTCTCCGCCTTCGCCGAAGGGATGGACGAATATACCGCCCAATTCAACGCCATGACCGGGCTGAACTATTCACCGGAAGAGTTGATGAAATGCGGTGAGCGCATCTACAACTTGGAACGCCATTACAACAACCTCGCCGGTTTTGGGGAAGGGTCTGACCAATTGCCGAAACGCTTCCTCGAAGAACCGAGCACCATGCCCGGCTCGGAAGGGCAGGTGTGCGAATTGGACAAAATGCTGGAAGATTACTATCGCGTGCGCGGCTGGAATAACGGCGTTGTCCCCGAAGAGAAATTGAAAGAATTGGGGATTATCGAGTAATTTCAGAGACACGTT
>CAZMXX010000088.1:2215-11485 GCA_964570315.1 uncultured Anaerolineaceae bacterium
TGCCAGCCCGCCCGCGTAATCGACATCTTTCCCGTTGTGCAAAACCCGCCACATCGGTTTGATGCGGTACGTTTTTTCCGCCTCAAACCAGGGGATGCCCACCGCGTCGAGCCGTTCGCCACCTTCCCATTCCACATCGAGCACTTCTGTCCGCGCCTGCGGGAAATAATCAAAAAATTTGATGAGCGCCGTTTCCATCGTTGCGCCATCCGAGAAACGGAAACGCACTTCCTGCCGTCCGGTGATGGTGCGCATCCGTCCGAACATGGAAACCGGCACGGAAAAATCGCCGCTGTCGGCTTGGAGTGCCGCTTTGTAGCCGAGGCTCATCATATGTTGGTGCATGGTCAGCACTTTGTTCCAGCCCGCCAGCGCCGTGGGGACTGCCGGTTCGCCCGGCATTTCTTCCGCCAGAAAGCGGGCGAAAGTGGCGTTGACCAAACTGATGGAACCGGCGACGAAAATTTCCGGCACGTGGATGCGGCGGGGTCCGTGTGCGGCGTGGATGATGCCCGCATGGAAAAGGTAGTTGGCGAAATCTTCGCTGAAGTCCAGCCCCAGTGTACGCGCCAGCCATACGGTGAAGAATCGCCGCCGCTCCGACAGATGCGCTTCGTCCGCGCCTTTTTCCCAGCCCAAAATCACGGCGGTTTCGCGGTTTTGCAGCAGATGGTCGTATGCGCCCACCACCAGCTCGTGCCCCCGGCGAAAGAGGACTTCCACCGTCTGCACCATCGCGTCCAAATCTTCCGCGCCCAGCGCCAGAAATTCTTTCAGCCGCAGCCATTCTTCCCCCGGCGACGGCATCAAGCCCGAAAGTTTCTGCCCCACCGACGTTCCGTTCATCTGTTTGATGTTCACAAATGGATCCATTTTTTGCCTCCCATACTGTGGAATACTTCAGTATATCACAGTTGCGGCGTATTTGCCGTGACTTTTGTCACCCTCTGCGGGCGTTTCCGGGTTGGAATGGGCATAATTTTCTCTGCGGGGGAATTTCTATGGGCGGTTTGATTTTTCCGCCCCAACCCGTTACAATTTTCTCTGAAACTATCACAAGAGAAGAGGCTCATGACCCAAACATCCAAAAAACCGATTTTCTACACCCGTTCCGGCGATGACGGGATGACCGCCATCTACGGGCAAAAGGAACGACTGCCGAAAAATCATCCGCGCCCCGACGCTTACGGCACAATTGATGAGGCGCAGGCGGTGCTGGGCGTTTTCCGTGCTGCCGATTGCCAGCCCCGCACCCGTGAGTTGCTCATCCGCATTCAGCGCGATTTGTATTTGATGATGAGCGAACTCGCCGTCGCGGATTCAGTGACGCTGCCCACCCACAAAATCGACCAAAGCGATGTGGATTGGCTGGAAAATGCGGCGGCGGAAATTGGCGAAGCCACGGGCGGGTTCGCCGATTTTGTGCTCCCCGGCGATACGGCGAGCGGTGCAGCGGCGCACGTGGCGCGCACGGTGGTTCGGCGGGCGGAGCGCAAAGTGGCGCAATTGTATCACACCGGCACGCTGAAAAACCCGTCCATTTTGCGCTATCTCAACCGGCTGTCGTCTCTGCTGTTTGTGCTGGCGCTGTATGAAGATGCACAACACGGGGTGGAACATCCAACCTATGCCAAGAAAGTTGAGGATTGACCGATGCCATCTCCCCTTCATCCCCTGTTGACCCATTTTCCGATTGCGCTGTATCTGCTGGGTGTGCTGCTGACGGTGGGCTATTTGTGGCGCAAAAATGACGATTACGAAAAATTCGGCTATTGGGTCTTCTTTCTGAGTTGGCTCGCCGCCATCACCGCGAGTTTGGTGGGATTGGTGGACAAAGGGCAACTGGCATTCGACGACCCTCGTCAGGATGCCATCAACGCGCACATCACCCCGGCTATCGCCTTTATTGTGCTGAACGGCTTGCTGCTTTATATGCGTTTCCGTTGGGCGGACGTGCTGTCATCGCACCGGAAATGGCAGTATTTGGCGCTGATGGCGCTGGGATTGGCGCTCATCACATATACCGGCTTTCAGGGGGGCGAGTTGGTCTACGGGTTGGGTATCGGCGTAAAATAATTTCATCGAAAAAAGGAGAAACACAATGCTCTTGAAACAACCGGTTGTTGATGCCATCAACGCGCAGGTGACGGAAGAATTCACCGCCTCGGCGCAGTATTTGGCAATTGCGCTCTATTTTGAACGCGAAACACTGCCCGAGCTGGCAAACTATTTCCACCTGCAAGCCACCGAGGAACACGGGCACGCCACCAAACTCCTCGGATACATCAATGAGGCGGGCGGAATGCCCGTCATCGCCCCGACGCGCGCGGTGAAGAATGATTTTTCAAGTGTGGAAGAATGTATCCGGCTCGCGCTCGACCAGGAATTGACCGTCACCAATCAGATAAACAATCTGGTGAAGGTGGCAATGGAAAACGACGATTATCTGACCAACCAATTTTTGCAGTGGTTTGTGACCGAGCAGTTGGAAGAAGTTTCCAGCATGACCGACCTGCTGAACATCGTCAAACGTGCGGGGGACAACCTTTTCCGGGTGGAAGAATACCTCTCGCGCACGCCGCACCCTCACGCCGCCAACACCGGCGCCGCGTAAAGCTACGTCTGTTCATCCCATTCCCCCCGCCGCTCAAACGCTGCCAATTGTTCCACCACATAGGCAGCTAGGCGGGGGTCGGCTTTTGTTTTTTGCCGATAGTGTTGGATGGCGGCGTGTGTTTCGCCGCGCCGGAGCATCGCCAAAAGGGTGGTGCGCAATTCGACGGGCATGGATTTCACCTGCTCGTTTGCCATGAACCGGTTGCCCGACACCGTGACCGTGGACATCGGTCGGCGATAGGCGGGCTGGCGCGGCGATTGAAACAGCCACAGCAACCCCGCATCGAGGCTGCCCCAAAACGTCAAGCCGGTTGCCATCACCAACAGAATAAGCCCCAAGAATGCCAGAAAATAAGTGAATGTCGAAGCCGTTCCCGTTTCCACCACTGCCAGCGCCGGGTTATCCGGATTGTAAAAAACGGAGATAGTTTCACCCGGCGAAAATTTCTCCACCTTCGGGTTGGAACTGCCACTGGCGTACTTCAGCGAATAGCGATTGCCGGTGTAAGTTTGCCCATCAACCGTATACCGGTATTCAAACCGATACGATGGACGTGTCGCGTTGTCGCTCCCCGGGGCGATGTTTTTTTCGGCAATTGTGACCACCGCGGTGGTCTCCGCCCATGCCGGTGGAAACCATGAGCGGGCAATCGGTTGAACGGTGAGGGCGATGAAGAACAGCCCCATCAGATACAGCAGCAAGCCGCCCTGCAAAAAATTTCCCCATTCAAACCGATGTCCCTGCTTGTCTGCTGCCATATCCGTGTTCCTCAATCGTGCTGCGCCGTTTCGCTTTTTCCGGCGGGGGAATCAACCTGCACCCAAATCGCGGCGGCTAATTCGTTCCCGATGATATGTTCCGTCCCCCCGTTGACGCAAATGCGCAGCGGACCGTTGAACGGCGCACGGGCTTTCAGCGTGTATCTTGCGCCGGGAATCAACCCGGCATGCGCCAGATATTCCAATTTTGCCGTCTCGCGGGTTTTCACCCGACTGATGATGCCCCCCGCGCCTTGCGGCACAACGGTCAGCGGACGGTCGTCTATCTGCGGCATCGCTCCGCTTTTGCTGGGGATGGGGTCGCCGTGCGGGCAGGTGGTCGGGAAGTTCATCAGCGCGTCCATGCGGTCTTCAATGGCGGCGGAGATGCCTTTTTGCAGCGCGTCCGCCTCCGCGTGGACTTCATGCCAGCCGAAGTTCAGCACGTCCACCAGAAAACGTTCCGCCAGCCGGTGCCGCCGAATGGCGAGTAGCGCCGCCGTCATCCCGGCGGGGGTCAACTGCACCCCTTTGTATGGCAGGTGCTCCACCAGCCCGCGTTCCTGCAAGCGGCGCACCATGCGCACCGTGGCGGGACCGGAAACCGCCAGTTGCTCGGCGATGAGGGTGGTGCTGACCCACAATTGTCCCATTCCGATGCGGTATATTTCTGCCAAATAATCGCGCATGGCAGGGCTGATGTCGTTGAATGTTGCCGGTGAGGTTGATGCTGGCATAGACGATTGACTCCTTAACTGCGGTTAAGTTTCAAACGGCATACCGTTAAAAATAGAGGATAACCGCAGGCTATTGACACGAGTTTTGAGATACAGTACAATTGCCCCAATTAAAAAATGAATAGTCGCTCACTTGATGATATGCACGAAGACCCGCGCGGCGATTTCGCGCCCCAATGCCGCCGGATGGTCGAAGCCGTCCACCCGTACCATCAATGGACCCTGATACGGCGCAACATCTTCCAGCGTCAGCATTGCGCCGGGGAGCAATCCGCGCCGAGCCAGATATTCCAGCAGGATGGTCTCTTCATAAATGACGTTTGTCAGCCGCGCCGATTGCCCGATTTCCATTGTCAGCAGCGGGACAGCCGCGTTTGCGGGCATCGCGCCCGTGGCATCGGGGATGGGATTGCCGTGCGGGCAGGTATCCGGTTCGCCCAAAAATTGCGCCAGTGCGTTAACCACGGCGGGGGCGGCGGCATGTTCCAACTGGCAGGCGTAATCATGCACCGCCTCCCACGGCAATCGGAGCGTGTCCACCAAGAAACGTTCCCACAGCCGGTGGCGGCGCAGCACCGACAACGCTCGGCTGTGCCCGCGCGCGGTGAGCGCAACCCCTTTGTAGGGGGTATGGGTCACCAGTTTTTGTTCCGCCAGCCGTTTGACCATTTCCAGCACGGACGGGGATGATACCCCAAGCCGTTGGGCGAGCTGGGAAATCGCCACCGGCGTGGTGAGCAGTTCCAATTCGGCAATGCTTTTCAGATACATTTCAACCGTTTCGCTGGTAAAAGAGATGGTCGCCATTTTTTTGCACCTTTAGATTAGGTTGCCCTAATTGCAATTCATCAAGTGTCCGAATATAATCATGCAGGTATGACCGCGCATTACCTGTAATGGTACTCTATTTTGCGCGAACCCAAAAATTTGTATGGCGTTGTTGAAAAAGGCATCCCCCTGAGCAACAAACCGCATTTTTCAGAAACGCCTAGCATCAATATTTTTTAACGGAGGTTCTATTCAACCTATGAAGACCACACTTTCAAACTACATTTTTCGCCACACACTTTTTGTTTTGCTGATAACCCTACTGCTGGCAACGTCACGTCCGTTGACCGCCGCCGCACAATCCCCCACCACTGCGGAGAAATTACAGACTATCGCCCGCATGGCGGAGGAAGGCGCGGATGCTGCCAAATCCGGCGACACTGCCACTGCCGCTACGGAATATGACGAATTGCATGACCTGTGGGAAACCTTTGAGGATGATTTGCGGGCGGAAAATCCCAACGCATATTTGGAAATGGAAGATAAACTCTACGCCGTGCAGGACTCGCTGCAAGCCACGCCCATTGATGCGCCGGTGCTGTATGAGGCATTTGAAAAGCTAGAGCACGAATCGGCGGAGGTTGCCAACCTGATTTCAGGCGACACCGCCGCCACCGGCGGCAAAGATGTGACGATCGGCAGCTTTCTGAAGGACTTGAATCGCGTTCAAAGCACGCTGGCGAAGGGAGACATCGCCGCCGCGCGCGCGACGTTCGACGGGGTGCGGTTGGACTGGCTGAGCGTCGAGGGGGACATCGCCACCCGTTCCGCCGAGGCATATTCCACGGTTGAAACCGCGTTGGGGCAGACGAATGCCGCGTTGAGCGCATCCCCGCCGCAAAACGACGCTGCCATTGCCGCCATTGACACCATCCGCAAAACATTGACGCCACTCGCCGGTGATGCGCGGTACACAGTCTTTGATTCCGCCGCCATTATTTTGCGGGAAGGTCTGGAAGCGTTGCTGGTGCTGGTGGCGTTGATAGCGTTTCTGGAACGAAGCGGCAACCGCGACAAACGAGGGTGGATTTGGACCGGCGCGGGGGTCGGCGTGATTGCCAGCATTGGCGCAGCGGTAGTTTTGCAGGCAGTGTTCAGCCGCGCCGCCGCGGGCGAAAACCGCGCCATCATCGAAGGTGCAACCGGGCTGATTGCCGCCGCACTGCTGTTTTATGTCGCCTATTGGATGCACAGCAAATCGGATATCAATGCGTGGCAAAAATATCTGAACCGGCAAACCTCACAGGCGTTGGCGCGGGGCAGCATGTTCGGGCTGGCGACGCTGGCATTTCTGGCGGTCTTCCGTGAAGGTGCGGAAACCACCGTCTTCTATCTCGGTATGGTTTCTTCCATCACCTTGTCGGATTTAGTGCTCGGTTGCGCGGGCGGTCTCGTGGTGCTGGGGGTGATTGCGGTGCTGATTTTACGCTTCGGTATGAAAATTCCGATGCGCCCCTTCTTCTTGGCTGCCGGGCTGCTGGTATATTATCTGGGCTTTAAATTTGTGGGCACGGGCATTCACGAACTGCAAATTGCGGGCGTTCTGCCTGCCTCATCCGTGGATTTCCTGCAAGCCATCCCCTTCATCGGGTTGTATCCCACGTGGGAAGTAGTGGCGACACAAGCGTTGCTGCTGTTGGCGGCGGTGCTGGTGGTGGGATTTCTGCAACTGCAACATCGAAAAACACCCATGAGCGCGGCGTAATATCACAAACAGCCCAAATATTTCCCCATTTTTGAGGCTGGTGCTACTATTACGGCAAAATAATCTACTTCTAGCATGCAGGAGAAATCATGGGAAAAATACGAGTTGCTATTATAGGCGTGGGGAACTGCGCGTGTTCATTGGTACAGGGGGTTGAATATTACAAAAACGCCGACCCCAACGATTTTATCCCCGGGTTGATGCACACCGTCCTCGGCGGGTATCATGTGGGCGATATTGAGTTTTCGGCGGCGTTTGACATTGACGCCGATAAAGTGGGGAAAGACCTCTCGGAAGCCATCTTTTCCGGGCAAAACAACACCTTCAAATTTTCCGATGTGCCGCATCTGAATGTGCCGGTGCATCGGGGGATGACCCACGACGGGCTGGGAAAATATCTGAAGCAGAAAATCACCAAAGCCGATGGTCCCACCGCCAACATCACCCAAATTCTGAAGGAAACCAAAACCGATGTGGTCATCAATTTCCTGCCCGTCGGTTCTGAAATGGCAACGAAATGGTATGTGGAGCAAATTCTGGATGCCGGATGCGCCTTCGTGAACGGCATTCCGGTTTTCATCGCCCGCGAAGAATACTGGCAGAACCGCTTCAAAGAACGCGGCTTGCCCGTCATCGGCGACGACATCAAGAGCCAAGTCGGCGCGACGATTGTCCACCGCGTGCTGACCCGTCTTTTCCAAGACCGTGGCGTGCGCATCGAGCGCACCAGCCAGCTCAACGTGGGCGGCAATATGGACTTTTTCAACATGCTGGAGCGGGAACGGCTGGAAAGCAAAAAAATCTCCAAAACCAACGCCGTCGTTTCGCAGTTGGATTACAAAATGGATCCCGACAACGTCTATATTGGTCCCAGCGATTACGTGCCGTGGCTGACCGACCGCAAATGGGCGCACATCCGCGTCGAAGGGCGCACCTTCGGCGATGTGCCGCTGAATCTGGAACTGAAGCTGGAAGTGTGGGACAGCCCCAACTCCGCCGGGGTGATGATTGATGCGGTGCGCTGCGCCAAACTCGCGCTGGACAACGGCGTGAGCGGAGCGCTCTTCGCGCCTTCATCGTACTTCATGAAATCGCCGCCCATCCAATACACCGACAGCGAAGCGCACGACAAAGTTGAAGCGTTCATCAAAGAATACGGGAAATAAAATCACTCCCCCGTAATCCATTGGCGATATATCCATTCTAAATCCTGCCCACTGGCTTGCTCGAATCTGTCGAGCGGGTCAGTGGGTTTTGCGATGCCGTAGCGATACACCGCCGCATAATCGCGCAAGCCCGCAAAAAATGAGGGGTCGCCCACTTGCTGCCGAACCGCCTCAAAAAATAGCGGTGCTTTGCTGTACACCACCCACGTATATTCCAACTCCGAAAAACGATTCACCGGCTCCGCCACCGGGCGATCCATCCCGTTTGCCAGCAATTGATTGTACGGAAAACGAAAATTCGCGTCCACCAAACTTTGATGCGTGCCTGCGCCGTATGTCTGCTCAAAGTACAGCACCGCCGAATACTGCGCCAACGCTTCATCGAGCCACGGTTCCTCCGCCTGATTGTTCCCCACCAGCCCGTACCACCACTGGTGCGACACCTCGTGCGCGGTGACAAATTCCTCCAACTGCCCCGGTTGCGCGTAATATCGTTCCGCCATGGCAATCACCCCCGGAAATTCCATCCCGCCGAGTTCCGCCGGTAACGGCACAGCGACCACATCAAATGAGCGGTACGGGTATTCCTCAAAAAGCCGATTGAATATCGCCAATGCCTGCGCGCTCACATTCAGCATCCATTGTCCGCCCGCTTCATTTCCGGGGAGGAAAAAAACGGTGACGGTGATGTCATCCACCTGCGTTTGCACCGGCACAAAATCGGGACTCATCGCCACGAAAAAATCGCGCATGGGACCCGTGACCGCGCGGACGAGCCGCGTGCCGTCCGCCCGGGGGGTGTCCGCGAGCGTTTCGCCGGAGGTGACCACCGTCATCTCGGCGGGGACGGTCAACTGCACGTCAAACAGAGTGATGTCGGTGTAGGTGGCATCGCCATATGGCGGCAGCACCTCGATGTGCCAGCCGGTATCGTCAAACACGGTTAAAATGGGGAAGAAATTTGCCAGCGCGATGATGCCATCCTCCGCACCGAACAACCCGTATCCGAAGCGGGTGGTCGGCGGCGCGGCGGCGGAAAATTCCAGCCCGATGTTCACCGTTTCCCCGGGCGCGAGCGTGCGCGGCAGGGTGATTTCCAGCGTGGTATCATCCGCCAGCAGCGTCATCCCCGCCGCCTGCCCGTTGACGGTCGCCGCCGAAATTTTCAACGAACCGCCATAAGATGGCGTGTTGGGCAGCAATCGAAAATAAACCTGATTCAGCAGCACTACTTCCGTGTTGGTGAATTGAGCGTTCAGCGTGCCATTAATTTCCACCGCGACATTGTCCGTCTGAACGGGGATGACGGTGGCGCGAATTTGATAGCGGGTGATGCCTTTCTGCGCCTGCCGGTTCACATCGTCCGCAAAGGCGGGGCGCATGGCGGCGCGGTAGGGCGAAAGGTCTTCCGGCGGCGGCGCGGGAGTCGCCGTGGGTTGGGGCACTGTGGGTGCGGGGG
>CAZMXX010000089.1:0-11386 GCA_964570315.1 uncultured Anaerolineaceae bacterium
ACCGCTTAACCGAATTTCATCCTGGTCAGTTCAAGGTCACGTGTATCATATTAAGGTTGTGGATCAAAATTTGGTTGTTTTCAAAGCCGGGTTAACGTTGACCGTATTGGATGCGACATCAGAACAATTTATTTTTCAAGGAATTGCTCAATCGAGGTCTTTGGATGCCGACCGGAAGCGGGCGTATGTCGGTTTTATTGACGATGTGCTGGCTTATGATCTGAGAACAGGGAAAATAGTTTGGCAATATCAACAACGACCTCCAAAAGGACGCGGAGGTATGCATGTTTTTGTTGAGGGAGACAGGCTTAAAGTATTCAGTCAAAGTACATCCAGCCGTTTTATAAAAAATATTTTTATTTTGGATGCCCAAACGGGAGATTTACTAAGCAAGGAAGAAAACCCGGGCGACATACTTCCTCCCAATTATAACCGGCTCTACAGAACCGCTGTCAATACGAATACCAACTATACAATCCAATCTGATGGGCGAATAGTTGCCACAGATATTAAAACAGGTCGAAAGGTTGGCTATTTGGAAATGAGCAATTCCTCTGATTACGACAAAATCGCCGCTTCGGATGAATTTTTAGCGGTGTACAACGATAATAACCGTGAACTAATTATTTTCAAACAAGAGAATTAGACACAACTACCAACGGTGTTACCACCACCTTCGTCTTGGACATTCAGGGATTGCCGGAAGTCATCCAAACGAGCGCCGGCGAAACATATCTCCACCTGCCGGGTGTTATCGTGACGGAGAATATCACCGGAGAGATTCGCTATCTTTTGGCGGATGGTCTCGGTTCCGTGCGGCAGGCGGTGGATGAAAATGGAACGGTTATTACGTACAACGAATACAACCCGTACGGCAATCCAACTCTTCACGTATCACGTTTCACTCATCACTATGGATATACCGGCGAATGGTGGCAAGACGACCTTGACCTGCTCTACCTGCGGGCGCGGTGGTACGCCCCGGAAACGGGCACGTTTTTGAGCGTGGATCCGGTGGCGAGCCAACCGCCGTATGCGTATGTCGGCGGGAACGTGGTGAATTCGGTGGATCCGAGTGGGATGGAACCACCTCCGCAAACACCACCACCAACCGGCACACCACGTCCCCCGTGGAATCCTCCTCCAACACCGCCACCAACAGGGACTCCGATGCCACCATATACTCCACCGCCAATGGGGTATATACTCAACAAAGGCTTGGTTTTTCCAGAACCTTGTCCTCCTGATAGATTCAAGGCCGGTGGATATACGGAAGGAGGCTCTAAAAGTTTTTCGTTGATATTTGCCACTTGGTGGCAAGAGGGTAGCGAAATAGTCTATGATTTTGCAACTATGGAGCGTGGTGAATTCGAGTTTCACGGTTATCCACCTGAAGGTGTGGCAGAAGATGCCATATTCAAAGGCGTAACAACCAGTTTGGTTGAATATGCACAAACCTGGTATGGAATACAATTGAGTGGTTTCCGAAACTGGACGAATATAAACGACGATTATAGTGGGCCATTTTCCGCTATAGCTGTAGGAGGCAGTTCTCCTATAGTGGAAATTGGCACAGGTGGAATTTATGTTTATTCACCAGAGATTACCGGATTTGGCACCTATGGCTTAGGCGGGTTCGGTTTTTCACCTGTCGAGGTATCTGTATCTTGGGAATTCACAAAGTATGATGAACTGAAGCCAGATTTAATATTTGAATATTCAACAGGAGGAAAAATCACACAAGAAGATGTGGAAGATATGAAAGATGATATATTAACAGGCCGATATGTACCTGTAGAGCCGCCATTACCCATAAATATCTTGCAACGTACTGTGGCAGCAAAGAGATTAGAAGATGTTTGGAAATATTACCATAGCGAGAATGAATGAAAACACCCTTAATTCAAATCAATCCGATAACTAAACCAGTATCATCAAAAGTAAGTTCGATTATTATGAAGAAAAATATTGGGGTTGTAGTAGCTATAATTTTCGCTATATTCCTAACTGGATGCCTAAGCGTATCTCAAACAAAACAATCTGCCATTCCCACTTCTACACTGGTTGTTGTTCAAGAACCTAAGGAAGTTGTTGAGAGTAGTTTAGCCGTACAAGAGTTATGGCAATGGCGAGGGAATATATGTTCATACAATAGTCCCAGTTTAATAATTGTTGGAGATTATTTGATTTTGGCTACATGTGATCTACAGGCAAGAATTGTAACATTTGATGCGAATAACGGTAGGATGATATGGGATAAGCCATTCGATCCTTCTTCCCCCTTAAATGATTTTAACTCGTTATATGCGGATAAAGAACAAATTTATATTGGTTCACGAAACTATGTGCAAGCGTTGAAGTTAAGTAATGGAGAACTTTTATGGACAGGAGCGAAACAACCCTGGGGCAGACGTGGTACATTGGATATATATTATCAGGAAGGAGTAGTGGAAGCGTACTCCGATTACACGTTGTACATTCTTGATCCTCAAACCGGGAAACACATTGAAACCATTGAAAGTCCTGAGATTCTGATGAAAGCGGGAGAAAAGTACTACGAGACTAATGATCCAAATTATTATGTTCTCAAAGCAAGAAATATAACGACAAATTCATTGTTATGGAGCAATACATTACACAAGAAGATCCAACATTGGCCGATTTTCAGAGATGGTAAAATGTATCTTTCTCTTGGCGCCGATTATGGCGTAGATGACAGGCAAATTGTAGCTCTATCTACCCATGACGGTCAAATCCTTTGGCGTTCTGGTGGGTATGTGTCAAACACGGCACAGAGCCAGGATTTATTGTTGGCAATAAAAGGAAACGCAAGTATTGTTGCCTTGAATCCGGAAACCGGTGAGCAAGTCGGCGAGATAACGGTGGAACCGGCGCAAACGTACCAATACAAAGGAACTCAACATTGGGGGGATTATGTGGTCGCCGCCTCGGATAAATACGTTGCGGTATATTATGGTGACAGTCAGGAGTTAATCGTTTTCGAGCGGACAGATGGAACACCTTGAGCCACCCTCCACCTGCCGGGTGTCATCGTCACCGAGAATGCCGTGGGCAACATAAGGTACTTGCTCAGCGATGGCCTCGGTTCCGTGCGACAGGCGCTGGATGAAACCGGCGTGCTCGTCAGCTACCACGAATACGACCCCTACGGCAACACCGACCAAAGTCCCGGCGCACCCTCATACGGTTTCACCGGTGAGTGGTGGCAGGACGAAATTGCGCTGCTCTACCTGCGGGCGCGATGGTACGCCCCGGGGACGGGGACGTTTTTGAGTCGAGATATATGGGACGGGAATGTGCTTCATAGTCAGTCATTGAATGGCTGGAACTATGTTAGAGGGAATGTTACCAACAAAATTGACCCCAGTGGTTTATGTGAAGAAAATGGTGATGAAAGTTGTTGGTCTGTTTATGAAAATATCATATTCTTATGTTCAGAATGTGTCGCAATGGAAAGACCAGTTATGAACGGCTATCGTACACTCCACAAGGAACCAATTCGGTATTTACAAGGAGTTTTAAGCCATGTACAATCTGGATGGCGCCCATTATTTGCAGAGAGCATTGATGAGGCTATTAGAATTGAGGCATCAAGGTATGGTGTTCCTTGGCAAGTTGTTGCCAGTGTTTTAGAATCTGAAATACGATTTGATACGCAATGGTGGGATTATGTAGAAACCGACATGTATCGTGCTTTCCCTTGGACAGCTAATCTCCGACCGGACCCTGGCCTTGGAGTAGGCAACGTTCACGTCACAACAGCCAAAACAATTGCGAGGTACTTTGAAACGTTTCCCCTTATAGCAGTTTGAGATTGTATATACAAGCGGGTGAAAGTAATTGGAAAATAGCTTTGAAATTAACTAATGATCAATTCAATGTAAGAACTGTAGCAGCAATAATTCGGCAATTGGCTGATTATCGTTTTGGGGCAGATGGGCAACCATTGAGAACAAATCATACCAATCTATCTGAATGGACTCTCATAGATGGTCTCGCTATGTGGCACGGCTATAGATATGGGGTTCCAGATGTCAGTTTTCGTGGTATAGGATTTAGATCACTGGACGATTTCCAAAACAGGTGTTACACTTTGGATGAATTCGTTAATACTGTCGTCCAAGGGCCTGGTGCGAGCGAGAATGTTCGCCAAGCGATTCAAATTTTCAAGAAATATCTTGGTAAAAACAAGAACAATCGACCTTCTGGGTGTTGCTAGTCGTCTAGCTTTGGCAGTTATCATCAGAGACAGAATGCCAAATATCCACGTGAAATTCAAAACTAGATAGGATTATGATGAAACGTCTTATTTTATCTTTAATAGCCATATCCCTTTTATCATTATCACTGTTTGGCGTTTTGCAAATTAATTCTCAGTGGAAAAAATCACAAGTTCATACTGGTTTAGAAAAATTAGTCAATCAATTACCAACTTTGGAAACCATTGATACCCCAGAGGTAACTTATCAAGAATTTTCCAAGTCAGAATATGGACTCACCTGTTATTACGGTAGAGCTTATGTTATTTTGGGTACTCAACAGCCATTGTCAGAAGTATTAGAAGCCTATTTAGAGGAATTATATGTCCAAGGCTGGCATCCGGAAGGATATCAATATGCTAATACCAAAATATTGATTCGCGATGACAATGACAGATTAGTAATCAGTTTAACTGAACCAACGATTGCTATACAAGACCAAACCAATTACGCAAAATTAAAGCGTGTTTACAAAGGAATTATCTTTATTAGGATTGATTATATGCTCCCCGGTAGACAAGAATGTTGAGATATTTTGTTTTGAATTTCAAGAGAATTGCTCAACAGCCAACGGCATCACCACTACTTTCGCGCTGGACATTCAAGGTTTGCCGGAAGTGATCTACACGAGTGATGGCGAAACATTCATCCACCTGCCGGGCGTGATCGTCACTGAAAACGCGTCGGGCAACATCCGCTATTTGCTCAGCGATACCCGTTCCGGGCACAGGCGGACTCGGTTCCGTGCGGCAGGCCGTGGACGAAACCGGTGCAGTATGTATTACAATAATTTTTTACAAAACCAATACTTTTAACCCTATTGCCATTATCCTTGATCTCCTACACGAGGTAATCCTCCGTCTATTGGAGAAAAAACCCGCTCACGATAAACCCTCAACATTATAGGCATTATATTGACAATATCATCTGAAATGCTATACTTTTTGGCGAAAAACACCCCCTTAACGCCGAAAATATTGGCACGATAAGTCTTTTGGACAGAAAAATGACCGCATCTACACCCGCTATACATCCTCTGATTGACCACTAGCTGACCGATTTGCATCGACAGGGCAAAAGCCGGCACACTCTCACGGGGTATCGCCGTGCGCTGGCACACTTCATCCGCTGGTCAGAGCAAAGTTACGGACAGCACTTCGACCCCGCCGCCATCATCCCCCGCGATGTGGCGGATTGGCAGGCTTTCCAGCAAACCGTCGAGAATGCCAAACCGGCGACCGTCAACGTGCGGATGGTCGCCCTGTCCCGTTTTTTCAAATGGGCGCTGGCGCACAATCATATCCCCCGCAACCCTGTGGAACCAATAAAAACATTGCGCCCCGAACCACGCCGTCCCAAATCTCTGTCGGAAAAATCATTGCGTCGCTTGCTGCGTGCCGTCCACGCCGGAAGTAATCTACGTGACATTGCATTGGTGGAATTCCTGCTGGGAACCGGACTGCGGGTGTCGGAAGCATTGGCGCTGCGACGCGGCGACATCACACTCTCCGCGCGTAGTGGCGAAGTCCGTGTGCGGCGCGGCAAAGGAGGTGTGTCGCGCACCGTGCCGCTCACTGCCACCGTGCGGCGGGCACTGCGCAATTATCTGGTATCATATCCTGAAATGGGGAAAAACGACCCACTGTGGGTGGGTGAACGGGGGCGCTCAAATCGCCGAGCGGGGTCTTTCGGCTGTTGAAGAAATATGCCCGCTTTGCCGGGTTGGATGAAGCGGATGTCAGCCCGCACGTGTTGCGCCATACCTTCGCCACCCGTTATCTGCGAGCCAACCCCAACGACCTGCGCGGGCTGGCTGCGTTACTGGGGCACGCCGGTCTCGATACGGTGATGATTTACACCGAACCCTCCGTCGAGGACTTGGCGCGGCGAATGGAGATGGTGGAGCAAAAGGCATAAGTCTGAGTTACTGAAAACGCCAATGTGCAAATCCGAAATTTATTTGCTATAATGAAGTAGTGCAATATAAAAAATCGCCCCAATGATTGCGCATCGGGGCGATTCATTTTCCCGACCAATGCGGTGGTCAGGTACAAAAACATCGTATCACACTCTCACCGCTCGGTCAAGAGCGGTTTTTTTATTCAAGGAAAGGGAGAGGTATGCCGCAAACGTTACTCGATAATAAAAGACAGGGAACGGTTGGAAATGCTTTAAGTACAGCCCTTCAGGTTGGCAGCCGTCTTTCCGTTGTGTCTAGCCTATTCTCCATATATGGTTATGCGGCGATAAAAAATAAACTTGCCCATATCAATGAGATACGCCTTCTTATCCCATCAAATAATATTTCATTTACCCTGCCTGATGGCAAGCAACCCTTCCATATAACAGATCTTGCAGGAAATAACGAAGATCGCCGTTTTCGCAATTCACTGAATATGCCGGCACTCGCGCGTGAATGCGCAGATTGGTTGCAGAAGAAAGCTGATATCCGAACTGCCTCCGTGCCGATCCCACAAAATCTGTTCCACATTGATAATCCCGATGGAAGCACTGCGGCAATTTATGGCAGTTCACCTTTTACGTCTTCGGGACTTGGCGCAACACCATCTCCCGGCTTCGAGATGAATACTTATACTACATCATCAGTTGAAACTCAAAAATTACTTGATTGGTTTGAAAAAATTTGGAATAACGCTGAAGTAACCCACGATATAAAATTAACGATATTGACGCAACTTAAAGAGCTTTTTTCGATAAAATCGACCGAGCTTATTTATTTTCTAACACTTTACAATATCTTCTATGAATTTCTTGACGAGTTTGAAGAAGATAAAATCATTAAAACCCAAACCGGTATCAAAGATACACTCATTTGGAATAAACTTTATAAATTTCAACGCGATGGCGTTTTGGGAGCGATCGATAAAATAGAAAAATATAATGGCTGTATTATTGCCGATAGTGTTGGATTAGGAAAGACATTTGAGGCTTTAGCCATTATTAAATATTATGAATTACGCAATGATCGTGTTCTGGTATTATGCCCTAAAAAACTCCGAGAGAACTGGACCATCTTTACAGTCAATGATAAACGAAATATTTTTGCCGCAGACCGTTTCAATTACGATGTTTTGAACCACACGGATTTATCTCGTGTTCGAGGTTTTTCCGGTGAAATAAACCTCGAGACAATCAACTGGAGCAATTACGATCTCGTGGTTATCGACGAATCGCATAACTTTCGCAATAATCAACCGCGTAAAGATGGCTTGACCCGATACGCTCGGTTGATGCGCGATATTATCAAATCGGGCGTAAAAACGAAAGTGCTTATGCTGTCAGCTACCCCTGTCAACAACCGAATGAACGATCTGAAAAACCAGGTAGCATTCATTACCGAAGGTGTGGATGACGCTTTACAATTTACCGGCATCGTTAGTATTGAACAAACACTCAGAAAAGCCCAAACTCGTTTCAACCAATGGCTGAAATATGAAACTGATAAAAGAACAACGCAATCCCTTATGGAAATGCTTAATCTTGATTACTTTAAGCTTCTCGACTTATTAACCATTGCACGTTCCCGCAAACACATTGAAAAATATTACGACATTGCAGAAATTGGCAGTTTTCCGGAACGTGCCAAGCCAATCAACATCAAGGCTGATATTGATACCGGTAATTTGTTCCCGCCGTTACAAGAGATTAACCGAGACATCCGCCGGTTAAATCTCAGCGCATACGCACCACTTAAATATGTTCTGCCGACAAAACGCGAACAGTATGGACGCAAATACGACATGAAAGTTGCCGGAGGGTCAATCTTTCGTCAAGTAGACCGTGAACAAAGTCTCATTCATTTGATGCGTGTGAATCTTTTCAAACGTATGGAAAGTTCCATTAATTCATTCGCTCTCACGGTAGAAAAGCTGCTGAAAAACGCTCAGTTTATCATTGCCAAAATTGAGAATCATGAAGAAATGGCTGTTGAGGAAATGGACATCGAGGAAATCGAAGTTGAATCCGAAGAGTTCAGTCCATTTCTAATAGGCAAAAAAATCAAGGTACTCCTTCAAGATGTTGACCGCATTCGCTGGAAACAAGAACTGAATGAAGACATTTCACTATTCATAAAACTTCTGCGTGAAGCGCGTGCCATTGATGTAATCCGCGACGCGAAATTGCATGAACTGAAAAAACTCATTTCCGAAAAAGTGAAGCGTCCGATTAATCCCGGCAACCGCAAAGTTATTGTTTTCACGGCATTTGCAGACACAGCTCATTACCTCTATGAAAATATTGCCGATTGGGCGCAGGAAACCTTACAATTACATACTGCGCTTGTAACGGGCACCGGTGGCAATAAAACCACAATGCCAAATATCCGTAAAGATTTAGCTTCAATTATCACTGCTTTTTCGCCTATCTCCAAAGAACGCGACAAAATTGACGCCACTCTAACCGAAGAGATCGATATTCTTATCGCCACTGATTGCATTTCCGAAGGGCAAAATCTCCAGGATTGCGATTATTTGGTCAATTATGATATTCACTGGAACCCCGTGCGTATCATCCAGCGATTTGGACGAATTGACCGACTTGGCTCACAAAATAAAGTCATTCAACTTGTCAATTTTTGGCCCAACATGGAGCTGGACGAGTATATCAACCTTGAAGCCCGCGTTTCCGGTCGTATGGTTTTGCTTGATATTTCCGCCACCGGCGAAGAAAATGTTATTGAATTTGCCGACGCCGGGAAAATGAATGACCTTGAATATCGACGCAAGCAATTTGAGCAACTTAAAAATGAGGTCGTCGATATTGAAGACCTCTCCAACGGGATCTCTATCACAGATATGACGCTGAACGATTTCCGGATAGATTTGGCAGATTACTTAAAGGAACACGAAACTCGTCTGGCGCAAATGCCCTTTGGCGTTTTCGCCGTTGCTCAAAACGACAATTTACTGGAAAACGACATCCAACCCGGTGTTATTTTTTGCCTGCGCAGTGAAAACCCCAAAATTCGGGCAGACAGTGCTTACGCTTTTGCCCCTTATTATCTGGTTTACGTCAGTGAAAATGGCGAGATTCTGTTGAACTATCATCACGCTAAAAAAATCCTCGATCTCATCAAAAAACTTTCACTGGGGCAAAGTTACCCAAATAAAAACGCGGTAGCGCGTTTCAATGCCCATACTCGCGACGCCACCGATATGAGCCGTTATCAAACCTTGCTCGCCAAAGCTGTTACGGCAATCACCGGCAAAGCGGAAGAAATTGGCGTTGAAAGCCTCTTTCAGCGCGGAGGAACCAATATCACCAAAGACTCATTCCACGGCATAGATGATTTTGAAGTAATTTCTTATCTCATTATCCTTGAAGACACGGCAGATATATGATTGACGTATTTTACAAAAATATGGCTTTCCCTGAAGCCTGCCGCCTCCAAAAGCGTGTGTACAAAAAGCTGTTTTTTGAAAATGCCATATTAACCGCCACCGACAAAAAAGCCTTCAAAAATGATATTGATTCCATCATCTGGCAATACACCTTAAAACCGAGTACAATTCAAATTCAACCGTACGATGACGCAGAGCAGGAATACCATGAAATTGCTATCCTGCATGTCAACGCTCGAAGCAAACAACGATATAAACGCATTGCTGAAATTATGCACCGCAGTATCCCATACCCGTTGCTGATTGTATTCAGTTACAACGAACAAATAGCGCTAAGCGCCGCGAGAAAACGCATCAACCGCGCCGCGCGCAATAAAACCGTCGTTGAAACGATGGTTGATACCGGCTGGATTGCATTAGACAAACCCACCGTATGGCAAACTGATTTTTTAGCAGACTTTCGTTTGCCTAACTTTTCTTACCAAAATTTCTTTATTTTTTACCGCGATATGGTCAAACGGATTGTTGCGCTGAACACCGCCCGATATAGCGGACATTATGCCGTAAACAACAAAAGTACCACCTCCGCCGATGAACAAATGGCAATAATCAGAGAAATTGAAGCCTTGAAATCTCGGCAAGCCAAGATCCGCAATAAATTGAAAAAAGAAAAAAATATGGGGACACAAGCGGCGCTGAACGTCCAATTCAAACAAATCGAAACTTCTATCGAACAGCTAAAAACACAATTATAAGGGTACAGCAATGGACAAATTGACAACTCGAGACGGCGCGAGCCTTGACATTGTAAACGAGAATTTGGCAACGCTAAAAACTATTTTTCCGGAGGTATTCACGGAAGACGGCATAGATTTTGACGTACTGCGCCAGTTACTGGGGGATGAGATTGCCGAAGGCGAAGAAAAATACGGGTTAAACTGGTTTGGCAAAAAACGCGCCCGCCAAATTGCCTTGACCCCTTCAATGGGAACTCTGCGCCCCTGCAAAGAGGAGAGCGTTGATTGGGATACCACCCAAAACCTGTTCATTGAAGGGGATAACTTGGAGGTGCTGAAACTTTTGCAAAAAAGTTATGCCAACAAAGTGAAGATGATTTACATTGACCCCCCCTACAATACCGGCAAAGAATTTATTTACCCCGACAAGTTTCAGGATAATCTGGATACCTATTTGCGCTACACCGGACAAAAAGATGATGAAGGCTTCAAAATTTCCAGCAATACCGAAAGTAGCGGACGCTACCATACCAACTGGCTGAATATGATGTACCCCCGCCTGAAACTGGCGCGGAATTTATTGCGGAATGATGGGGTGATTGTCCTCCATATTGATGAGCATGAATACTCAAATCTAGAAAAACTACTAAGTGAAATATTTGGAGAAGAAAATAACTTGGGAACGATTGTTTGGGATAAAAGAAATCCCAAAGGAGATGCCAAAGGAGTTGCTTATCAACACGAATACATAATTCTGTTCGCCAAAAACAAAGGTTATTTTAACGAGCACTGCAAGTTCGAGAGGCCAAAAGAGAACGCTGAGCTGATTTTGCAAAAGGCAAAAGAACTTATCAAAAAAGCAGGTTGTGTCAATGACAAAGTTCGGAAAGAGTTTAAACAATGGATTGCTAGCTCAGAGTTTTCCGGTGGAGAAAAGGCCTATTGCCTAATTGTCATACATCAATACATCGTGTAAGAGCAGATGAACCTTAACAAATGAAAACCA
>CAZMXX010000090.1:0-11328 GCA_964570315.1 uncultured Anaerolineaceae bacterium
CATATACACCTACCTTTCCGTCACGGAATTGGCAATGTTGCTGGCGCTGGTGTGGATGGCATATCAGGTGAGCGGGGCAACGCAGGCGTTTGAAGATGCCGTCGAAAAAATCACATTGGGGAGTGAGCATGGGGCACACGTGAAAGACCTCTCCGCCGCGCAGGACGATATTCGCCGCGAAATGTTCCGCTGCCGGCACTACAATCGCCCGCTGGGGGTGATTGCCGTTCAGCCCAACTTGGACATCGCCAACCCGGATGCCCACCGCATCATTCGTGAAGCGCAGGCGGCAATGGTCAACAGCTATATCATCAACAATGTTGCCAACACACTGCAAAAATATTTACGTCCCACCGATATGATTTTGGAAGACCGGGAAGCGCAGCGTTTTTATATCATCTGTCCGGAAACACCACTGAACGATTTAAAAATACTGCTGGAATATGTGCAGGATGTGACCGTCGAAGAATTGGGCGTCACGGCGGCATGCGGGTTCGCCACCTTTCCCGATGAAGCGGTGGTCTTTGAAGACCTGCTGGATAAATCAGTGGGGCGGTTGAATGCACAAACGCCCGCAGCGACAGTACAGGAGAACGTATGACAACTTCAAACGCACAACCGACCTCTGTCCGCATCATGATTGTGGATGATAACCCTGAATTTCTTGACGGGTTGAAACTCACGCTGGAAATGGAAAACTACACCGTCATCTCGGCGCCGGATGGAACCCGGGCGTTGGAAATGCTGGAAGACGCCCTTTCGGCGGGGAACAGCGCCTCACAACTCCCCGATTTGATTTTAACCGACATTATGATGCCCGGTATGGACGGCTACGCCTTTTATGAACGGGTGCGCGCCAACCCGTACACCAATCACATCCCCATCATTTTTTTAACCGCCAAAGATTCCAGCGATGATATTCAATACGGCAAATCGTTGGGCAGTGAAGATTATCTGACCAAACTGGCATCCACGGAAGAAATTCTGGCGAGCGTTCGCGGCAAATTAGCCCGCATTCAACAGCGACGGGAATTGCTGGGGATGGTGCATTCAACCGGGCAGGCGGAAAATACCACCGACGAACCCGCGTCCGTCCGTTGGAATTTGATTGTGATGGTGATTGTTTTTATTGTACTGTTTGCGATTTTCGGGTGGGGTATTGCCACCATTATGGGGATAATATAGTTTTGATGGACGACGATGGCACAATTATTTTTTGATGAACCGGCAACGCAACGGAATATCAACACCGAACTGGATTTTTTGCGCTTCAAACGTCGGGTGGCAAAAAAATATCCGTGGCTGGCGCGATACGCCCGCAAGAAATCAGTTGTGCCCGAAAGAATTTTTCTGGCGCTCAAACGCTTGGTGGATTTGCTGGCGGTCATAGTCGCGCTCCCCTTCGTTTTGCCGGTTTTTGTGCTGGTCGCCGTCATCATCAAATTGGAAGACCCGAAAGGGCAGGTGTTCTTCCTGCAAAAACGCACCGGCAGATACGGCAAACGCTTCGATATGTATAAATTTCGGACGATGGTGTACAACGCCGAAGAACTAAAAGCAAAATACGCCCATCTGAATGAATTGCAGTGGCCCGACTTCAAAATAAAAAACGACCCGCGCGTCACACGCATCGGGCGCATCTTGCGCAAAACCAGCCTCGATGAATTGCCGCAATTGTTGAACGTGCTCAAAAACGAAATGAGTTTGGTGGGTCCGCGCCCCACATCATTCCGCCCGGACACATATAAATTGTGGCAGACCGCTCGCTTGGACATCAAACCGGGCATCACCGGCTTATGGCAAATTATCGGGCGCGGCGAGATGGAATTCACCGACAGGGTGCATCTGGATATATTTTATATTGAGCATCGCTCAATCATGTTCGATGTTGAAATTTTGGTGCGGACGGTTCTAGCGGTATTTGCCCGGCGCGGAACGCATTAAGCGCAGCGACTTTATCGCAAAGGCAGAAAAAGATGGAAATTCGAGAATATCTGGACATCTTAAAACGGGGTTGGTGGGTGGTGGTGGCAATGGTGTTGCTGATAACAGGCATCGGAGTTTATTACAGTTATGCCCAAACCCCGATTTACGAATCGACCACCAATTTTGTGGTCAATCCCACCCTGCGGGTCAATGAAACGGGCGACGTTTTGTACAGCCTCGATACGCTTGCCAGTCGCACCACGCTGGCGACCACCTATGCCAATGTGCTCGCCAGCCGCACCACGGTTGAAATCGCCGCGTCGTTGTTGGGGGTTTCCCCCTTGCTGATGGAAGATTGTGTGGTGTCGGCGGTGGTATTGCCCGATTCAAGCATCATTCAATTGACCGTGCGGGGTCCATCGCCGGAACTTGCTGCCGATTTGGCAAACGCCATCGGCAAAACGGGCGAGCAAAAAGTGCGCAATCTGCAGGAAATCTACGAATTGCGACTGGTTGACACAGCCGTGCCCAATTACGAACCCGTATCACCGAACCATCCCATTGATATTACCCTCAGCATTATGGTCGGTATTGCGGGGGGGCTGGCGTTCATCACCCTGCGGGAAATTTTGACCCAAGCCTTTGAGTTGCCCCAAACGGGCGCGACACCTGCCTCGGCGCAACCGGCGGCGATACCCGGCTCGCCGCTCGACCCGATTCTGCCGCCGGAGACGTTCCGCCCAGACCTGTCCACTGCAACCGCAAAAACTTCCAATGGAAACTCGCCGCCATCCAAAAAGAAGAAGAAACCGGGAAAAAAGAAAAAATCTCCCTCATCAAAAGTTGATTGAAACGTATGTCAAATGGCTTTCCCCGGACAGACCGTACCAAATTATACATAACCATCATCAGTTTTGTGGTGGCGGCGGCGATTTCATTGATGTTGCTGGTGCTATTAATCGGCTTTCGGGATTCCCGCATTGGATTGCTGGCTATCGGCGGCATAGGCGGCATCGCGTTGGCGGTGGCGATTTTCTTCTATCCGGAAGTGGGCGCGTATGTGCTGGCGGTGACGGTCTTTTCCAATGTGTCATCCATCTTCACGGATAACGGATTGCCGGGCATCAATAAACCATTGGTGGTGCTGACCTTTGTGAGCATCGTGGCGGGGCGATTTGTGCGCCGGCAGCCCTTTCGCGTTCAGCGCACGGAGTGGTTTTTGTTTGCCTATACCGGGGTGGTGTTGGCATCCACATTTTTCGCCAAAGACCGCGCCGAGGCAATTGACGCATTCATCACCATTGTGAAAGATGTATTAATCGTCGTGACGCTAGTGTACGCCCTGCAAACGCCGCGCCAATGGAAAATCACTATTTGGCTGATGATTGCCACCACCACCGCGATGGCGTTGCTGGGGTCGTTTCAGGTATTCACGGGCAACTTCAGCCAAATATTTGGCGGATTTGCCACCGTCACCCCCGACGTTGACCAGATGCGCCTCTCCGGTCCGGTGGGCGACCCCAACTTCTGGGGGCAGATTTTGGATGCGGTATTGGCATTGGCGCTGTACCGTTTCATTGCCGGAAAAGCATTCCGGTGGAAAGTGGCGGGCGGCATTGCCACCGTGATTCTCCTCTTCGCCGTGGTGAACACATACAGCCGGGGGGCATTTATTGCCCTCGCGCTGATTTTCCTGCTCACCGGCATTCAACGGCGCATAAACCTGAAAAAACTGGTGATTATCGTCGCGGTGGTGATGCTTGTTTTGCCGGTGGGGATGACCTTTCTGCCCAAAGGTTTCACCGAGCGCATGCAGACGCTCACCGCATTTTCCAACAACGATAAAACCACTGCCGTGCGGCAGGATGCTTCCTTTCAAGGGCGCACCAGCGAGATGCTTTCGGGGCTGTTGATGTTTTTAGACCAGCCCATTTTGGGCGTGGGTGTAGGCAATTTCGAGGGCAATTATCAGGATTATGCCCGCCGTTTGGGGCTGGAATTCCGCACCGAAATCCGGCAGGCACATTCGCTGTACGTGGAAATCATCGCCGAAACGGGCATTTTGGGGATATTGGCTTTTTGGGCGGTGATAATTTCATTGTTCGCCCGTATGAAACGCAGTCACCGAGAGTTGAATGGATTGCATGATAATTGGCTTGAATGGGTGGCATCGTTGGAAATTGCCACGGCATCATATTTAACCACCAGCATTTTTTTGCACGGCGATTTTTTCCGCTACTTGATGTTTCTGGTGGCGATGGGCATTGCCGCCGGGCATATCAGCCATAAATTGTGGGAAAAAACCACGGCGGAAAATGCGCTGGTTGCGGCAGGGGCGGGATAATGAAACTTGAGACGTCGCCCACCGACAACAAAATACTGGCGAAAAAATCGGTGATGGGGGTGTTTTGGAATTACGCCTCTTTCGGGTTGGGCAAAGTGCTGGTCTTCATCACCACCGCCATTCTGGCGCGATTGCTCACCCCCGATGATTTCGGGCTGGTGGCATTTGCCACGCTGGCAATCAGCTACCTTTCCATTCTGAAAGATATGGGCTTGGGCGCGGCGCTCATCCACCGGCAGGAAGACCCGGAAGAAACGGCGAACACGGTGTTCACCCTGAACTTTCTGCTGGGCATCACCCTGACCGCCATCACGGCGATTGCTGCGCCGTGGGTGGCGGCATTTTTCCGCGAGCCGCAGGTCATCCCCCTTTTGCGCTGGCTGAGTCTGACCTTTGTCCTCAATTCGTTGGGCGCCATCCACATCATCCGGTTGCAGCGCGAACTTGATTTCCGGCGCAAGCTCATCCCCGATTTGGGGCGCGCGGTCATCAAAGGCGGGGTTTCCATCGGGATGGCGTTACTGGGTTTTGGCGTTTGGGCGCTGGTGGTGGGGCAGTTGGCGGGCGTGGTGGCATCGGTGGGGTTGGCATGGGTGGCATTCCCGTGGCGACCCCGTTTGCGCGTCGTTGCCGCGCAGGTGAAAAGCCTGCTGCGCTACGGGGTGTCGGTGGTGGGGGTGGATGCGCTCACCATTGCCACCGATAATTTCGATTACATCATCGTCGGGCGTTTTTTTGGCGATACGGCGCTGGGCATTTACACGCTGGCGTTTCGGTTGCCGGAACTGCTGGTCCTCAACCCTTTGTGGGTGATGGCGGGCGCGATTTTTCCGGCATATTCCAAAATTCAAAACCAACCGGCGCTATTGCGGAAAGGGTTTTTGACCACCGTCCGCGTGGTGGAAATGGTGAGCGTTCCGCTGGCGCTGGGGTTGGCTGTTGCCGCCGACCCGCTGGTGCGCACAATTTTCGGCGAGCAATGGCTTTCCGCCATTCCCATCGTGCGTATTTTGGCGCTTTTTGTGCTGGTGCGCTCCATCGGCTTTAACGCCGGAGACGTGTACAAAGCCATCGGACGCCCGGATGTGCTGGTGAAGCTGGAAGTGTTGAATATGCTGGTGCTCGTTCCCGCGCTGTGGTTCGGCGCACGGTACGGGCTAGTGGGCATCGCGTGGGGGCATCTGGGGGCGAGCGTGGTGCGTATGGTGGCGGATTTGCTGGTTGCCGCCAAATTTGTGGACATTCGTTTGCCGGAATTGCTGGCGCAGCTCGTCCCTTCTTTTGCGGCGGGGATGGTGTTGCTGCTGTTGGCTGTCCCCGTTTTATGGGCAACCGCCGAATTTTCGCCGTGGGTGCGGTTGATTTTGGTGGGCGGTGCGGGCGTATTGGGATACATTATCCCGCTATGGTTTTTGGAGCGTGAGACAATGCAGAAATTATTTTCAACGCTGGGACTTTTGAAGGTTAAAAAAACAGTCGGCGTGGGATTGTTGCTGATGGTAACCCTGCTGGCGACGCAACTCATTTCGCCGCGTCCCGTGCAGGCGCAATCGCCGACGGAAACGCCGGCACCCCCGGTTGCCCCCGCGACGACATCGGTGCAGCAAACCGTCACCGACCTGACGTTGGCTCGGTTGGACTATGCCGACATTGAGTTGCGGTCTCCCATTGACCAGCAAACCTATCAATTCGGATTGCCCTATCGCTGGCAAATTTTGCCCGAGGTGAGCTACATTGACCTGCGATACAGCCTCCAATTTCAGGGGGGCAATATGGGGACATCGGTGCTGGAGAACCGGCAGGTGGACGCGCTGGTCAATGTTTTTTACAATGATGAGCTGATTGACTCGTTTGCGCCGTATGCCGGGCAAAACCAACAGCGACGCATCCCCCTGCCCGCCAAAGCGCTCACCGGCAGCCAGCGGCAAACGTTGCGGATAGTGTATCTCAGCGGAAATTGCACCACCAATCGCGGCGTGTCGGTGCTTTTGCTCAGCCGAGACACCCGTTTGCACTACGAATATACCCTCGCGCCGATTGTGGTTGATTTGGCGGAGTTCCCCCGTCCGATTATTCAAGATTTGTTCGAGCCGGAGCCGGTGCTGTTCATCCTGCCCGATGATTATTCCGATGCCGACCTGACTGCCGCTGCATCGGTGGCGGCGACACTGGGGCAGGCGACCTTCAACAATCTTGCCCTGAATGTGACCACTGCCGCTGCGGTCACACCGGCGATGCTGGCTTCTGCCGGCGCCATCATCATCGGCACGCCCGCCGAAAATTCTTTCCTGCAAAAGTTGTATGAGCAGGGAAAATTGCCCACTCGCCTGCTGTCGGACGGGGCGACCATCACCGCCGCCGACGGGCAAACCATCGCCGCCACGGAGGGGGTGATTCAGGAAATCGCCTCGGAATACAGCGCCGACCATGTATATCTTGTGGTGACGGGCAACACCGATGCCGCCGTCGCCACCGCCGCACACGCCCTGTCCACCCTTTCCCCGCGCTACGGCTTCATCGGCGATGTGGTGGTGGTGGAAGAATTCCGCGACAATGCCACCGTCGCCGCGCCGCCCGACGACATTTTCCCGCTGACCGATTTCGGGTTCAAAGATACCACTTTTTACGGGTTCAACCGCTATTCGACCAGTGTGAAATTCTTTGTCCCCTACAACTGGGAAATTCTCGATGACCCGTCTTTCACCCTGCGCTACGCCTATTCCATCAATCTCACGCCGGTGGAATCGGGATTGACGGTGAAATTGAACGGCAATCCGGTGGGCAGTGCGCCGATTGATGTGCAGGAAAACGGGGTGCATGAAACGGTCATCAAATTACAAAAAGAAGACTTCATCCCCGGCACATTCAACCAGCTGACCTTTGACGCGATTCTCAATATCGAAGTCCCCGAATGCACTCTGCCCGAACTCGATTTGGGCTGGCTGCGCATTGACGAAAACAGCGCACTCTTTTTGCCCCACAAAGAAACCGATGCCGTGCGGGTGAACGCTTCCCTCAACGATGTCTTCAACCGTTTCTTTTCGCGGCAGGATTTGAGCGACCTGCTGCTGGCGCTGCCGGAAAACCCGACCGCCGCAGAGTTGCTGGGGGCACTGAAAATCACCGCCTACCTCGGCGGGTTCACCACCGGACCGAGCTTCTCCCCCATCGTTTCGCGCCAAGTGATGAGCGACACCCAAAACGCGCCGTACCATGTCATCGCGCTGGGGCGTCCCACCGCCAACAATTTCATCGGGCAGATAAACAACCGGCTGCCGCAACCGTTCGTGGAAAATGAAGACGCTTTGCGGCAGCAAGTGGGCGACGTGGTGTATCGCTTGCCGAATAATTTCAGTATTGGGCTGCTGGAAATTATCCCCGCCCCGTGGAACCCCGGCAAAGCGGTGTTGGTTGCCACCGGCACCACCACCGAGGGCGTGACCAGCGCCATCAACACCCTGTTTAACGACCAAATTTATTATGAATTGGACGGCGATATTGCCTACATCAACGGCAATCGGGTGGAAACATACGAGTCCACCCAATTCGTGCGTCAACCCCTTGAAACGGCGGTGGGGCAACTTTCGCCCGCCCCGGTGGAACTGGAGAAAATCACCCCCACCCCCGCGCCGCCGATTGCCGGTGTGACCCCGGTTCCCACAGACGCCATCACCCGCACTGTGCCCATCAAAAATTACACCCCGCCGCCGTCGCCGGCGCCCACCATTTTGTCCCCCGTGTTGATTGCGTTGGGCGTGCTGGTGGCGCTCGGCGGGGCAGTGATGTCATGGCGGAAAAGCAAATCAAAATGAGGGAAAAGATTATCGCGCCGCGCAAGCGCATCGTTTTTCTGATTGACGGGCTGGGGATGGGCGGCGCAGAGCGGCTGCTGGTGATTTATTTGCAGTATCTCGACCGTACCCGCTTTGAGCCGCGCGTTGGCGTGTTGCAGGTGAAAAACGGCAACCCGATGGCGGCGGAAATCGAAAAGCTCGGCGTGCCGATTGATGCTGTGCCGGTGAAACGGCTCGCCGACCCCGGCGCACTGCCCCGATTGCTGGGCTATCTGCGCCGAGTGCGCCCGCACGTTTTGCACACTCAGCTTGAATTTGCCGACACCCTCGGCGTAACGGTGGCGAAACTGCTCGGCATCCCCACCGTTTCCACCCTGCACACCGCCGACGCGCCCCAGAAAGGGGAAAAAAGTTACCGGCGGCTGAAACTGCACTGGTGGATTTTGCGGCACATCACCACCCGGGTGATTGCCGTTTCGGAAGGGACGCGTCGCCACCATCTGCGCGTCGGGAAATTGCCGCCGGAAAAGGTGGTCACCCTGCACAACGGCATCGACCTTTCCCGTTTCATCCCCGTTTCCCCCGCCGAAAGGGCGTCGCTGCGCGCGTCGCTCGGCATTCTCCCCGATGCCCCCGTCCTCATCACGGTGGCAGTGTTGCGCCCGCCGAAGGGCATTCAATTCATGCTCGCCGCCCTGCCGGACGTTTTGAAAATTGTACCGGCTGCCCGCTATTTGATTGTGGGCGACGGCGACCATCGGGCTGCGCTGGAAAAAATTGCCGCCGAAAAGGGGGTGTCCGGGCGGGTGATTTTCACCGGCACGCGGCGCGACATTCCGCAATTGCTGGCAGCCGCCGACATTTTTGTCCTCCCCACGCTGACGGAAGCCCTGCCCACCGTCCTCGCCGAAGCGATGGCGGCGGAAAAGCCCATCATTGCCGGTGAAGTGGGCGGTGTGCCGGAAATGGTGGACGACGGGCGCAATGGATTGCTCGTTCCCCCCGCCGATTCCCGCGCTTTGACCGAGGCGTGCGTGAAACTGCTCGAAAATCCGCAACGCGCGCGGGAGATGGGGCGGGTCGGGCGGCAAATTGTGGCGGAACGGTTCGACATTCAACGGCAGGTGCGGCGGCTGGAAGCGCTGTATCTGGAACTTTGCGGGGAGAAATAGCCATGCCATTGAACCTTTTTGTGGTGGAACCGATGGGCACGGGCGGGATGATCCATTACGCTTACCAGCTTTGCACGGCGCTGGCAAATGAACCGGCGGTGCGGGTGACGCTGGTGACCACCCGCGATTACGAGCTGGCGGCGTTCCCACACAATTTCACGGTGGAAAAACGGCTCGATTTGTGGCAAATGTTCGACCCGCAGTCGATGAGCGCGCCGCCGGTGGGCAAAGTGGCGAAACTTCGCCGCAAAATTTTCCGCACGGCTCGGCGGGGATGGCGCGCGCTGCGGCTGGTGATGGCGTGGGCGCGACTCAATCGCTACCTGCTGGCGCAAAAGCCGGATGTGATTCAATTCGGGAAAATCAACTTCCCTTTTGAGGCGATTTTTCTGGCGCAATTGCGGCGGCGCGGGTTGACGCTCGCCCAGATTTGCCACGAATTTGAACTCCGCGAGCAGAGCGGCGCGATGGCTGCGCTTGCCAACAAGCTGTATGCGGGGGTGTATCATAATTTTTCGGCGCTCTTTTTCCACGCCGAAGACAACCGCCGCCGATTTTTGGAACTTTTCGATGTGCCCGCCGAGCGGCTGCACCTCATTTCCCACGGCAATGAAGCGCTGTTTCCCACCACCGCCGCGCAGGGGGCGGTATCGCCCGCCGAACTGCGCCGCCGGTATCGTCTCGCCGAGGATTGTCCGGTCGTCCTTTTTTTCGGCATTTTGACGCCCAGCAAAGGCGTGCCCGATTTGCTGGAAGCCTTCGTCCGGGTGAAACACCATCACCCTGAAGCAAAACTGGTTGTGGCGGGTTACCCGTCCAAATATATCAGTTTGGCGGATTATCGGGCGCAGGCGGCGCGGCTCGGCATTGCGGATGATGTGATTTTCGACGGGCGGTACATCCCCTTTGAGGAAGTTGCCGCGCTGATGACGCTGGCGCGGGTGGTGGTGTACCCGTATCGCAACAGTACCCAAAGCGGCTCGATGCAGGTGGCGTATGCCTTCGGCAAGCCGGTGGTGGCGACGCGGGTGGGCGGGCTGCCCGATGTGGTGGAAGCGGGGAAAAGCGGGCTGCTGGTGTCGCCGCAATCGCCCTCGGCGCTGGCAGAAGCGATTGCCGCCATCCTCGGCGACCCGCAACGGGCGGCGGAAATGGGTACATATGCCCGCCGGTTGTCGGAAACGCGGTATTCGTGGCAGCCCATCGCCGCGAAAATTGTGGGGGTGTACCGGGAAATCTCAGCGGGGAAAACCGACCATACGCGGCAAGCCGACCACTTTGGCGGCAAAACGGGGGAGTGAGTCTTTGTGGCTCAGAAACATGCGCCCGATGGTGAGCGGCGATTGCCGCGCGGCTGCCAATGGGACGGGACCCGGCAGCAGGGTGAACGCCGCTTCGATGCCCGTTTCCGCCAGCGCCGTTTGAATCTCGGCGTTGAAATCGGCGGGGTGTCCGTTGGGATAGGCGAAGGCGGTGACCGGTTGCCCCGTTTCCGCTTCGATGCACGCCTTCGACCCGGCAATCTCCGCCCGCGCCCGCGTTGGCGAAACGCGCGTCAGCACCGGATGGCTCATCGTGTGGGCGCCCATCGCCACCCCGTGGGCAATCATCGCTCGCACGTCGTCCCACGTCATGGTCACTCCGGCGAAGGCATCGGCGGGGATGGCGACGTCCAGCAGGTCGGGCAGGGCGTGAATGTGCGCCCACTTTTCCGCGTCGGGGAGGGTCTTCAGCCGTTCCAGCCATTCGGACATCACCACCGAACGGCTTCGGGTATCGCGCCAGTGTCGTGCGCCCGACAGCGGCAGTTCCACCGTCGTTTTTTCGGTGTGGGCAAAACAGTATGCCGCCAAATCCCAAAAGAACGGCTCGCTTTTGCCGATATAATCGGTTGCCAGAAAAACAATTGCCGGAAATTTGTGGGCATTCAGCACCGGCAGCGCGTGCCGAAAATTATCGGCATAGCCATCGTCGAATGTGATGAGGGCGGGGTAGGGGGCTGGCTCTTATAAACATCTCCGAGACCACGAGACGCCTGAGCATCACGTATGCCGTCTTCTGCTTGGAAAAAAAAAAGCAACAAACAAAAAAA
>CAZMXX010000091.1:0-11183 GCA_964570315.1 uncultured Anaerolineaceae bacterium
CTTGATAACATCGGCTCAAAATACCAAATTACTTTTGCTTAGGTACTTATTTTCCCGCATCAAAAACAACTTCATCTGCGGTCAAATAATATAAGCCGCCCAAATAGTTTTTAAGCGTGAATTGCCCTTTTGCCCCGTCCGATAAAAATTCCAACTTGTGGTTTGTTTGCGTTTCTCGGTGGCTGGCTTGTTGAGATTGGCGCAATGAGATATTTTGAAATTGCCGGTAATCGGCTTGAATTTGCGCCAAATACCGATACAACCGTTCCGGCGGGTGAACCGCTACGCCTGTGTGTTGTGAAATGGTTTGGTAGGCTTGAACGCTCGCTTCAAAAATCTCGGTGAAACGTGTTTCAAACAAATCTCGATTCCAATGCAAGGCACTCTGCTTATAGTTGATGATAGCTTGAATTTGCTCGTTGACCAAATCCACAGCAAATTGCTGGCGGGTTAATTTTTCGCGGTGAATTTGTTTTTTGGATAGATTTTTTTCGGCGTCATCATAATATGCCAGTACAATATAAATGTTCAGCAAATTCATCCATGACAGCGTGGAAAACTGAATTCGGTCTAAATCACCATCTGCCCCTTCGTCTTTGATGACCGGAATCACCGTTATGATTTTTTCGGCGTTGTAGGTGTTGTAAATGCGGGCAAATGGATATGACCGAGTGCGTTTGGGGGATACCCATTTTGAATAGGCAATCCGTCTGCCATTCTGCGCGACTATCCCGGCTGTGCGGGCGGTATTAATATTGAATGAGTCCCACGCATAGACAGGTAACTCGCCGATGGGTGGAGCAAGTTGCGCATGGTATGAAACATTTTTTATAAAGCCGGAAAAAAGTAATGGTTCCATTTTGAAATGCGCCCGACCTGCCTTAAACAGGCCGGGCGGTGTAACTCACTCCGTTTCTTTTTCAGCGATGGCTTTCTGCGCTATGGCGATGAATTCATCCACCGGCATTGCGCCGAGGTTGTCCCCGTTGCGCAGGCGAACCGCCACGGCGTTGGCTTCCATCTCTTTATCGCCAATGACGAGCATGTACGGCACTTTTTTCTTTTGCGCTTTGCGAATTTTGTTGCCCATCCGCTCGCTGCTGTCATCAATGTCCACCCGTATCCCGGCGGCTTTCAATTTGGCGGCAACATCGGCGGCGTAATCGTTGTGCCGGTCGGTGATGGGGATGAGTTTTGCCTGCATCGGCGCGAGCCACACCGGGAACGCGCCCGCGAAATGCTCAATCAGCACGCCGAAGAAGCGTTCCATGCTGCCCAGCAATGCCCGGTGAATCATATACGGACGATGCTCTTTCCCGTCCGTGCCGATATACGTCATATTGAAGCGTTCCGGCAGGTTGAAATCGAACTGGATGGTGCTGAGTTGCCATTCGCGCCCGATGGCGTCGCTGATTTTGAGGTCGATTTTGGGACCGTAAAATGCGCCGCCGCCCTCATCCACATCGTATGGGATTTCCGCCCGTTTCAGCGCCGCTTCCAGCGCGGCTTCGGCGGCACGCCATTGCTTGGCTTCCCCCACCGATTTTTCCGGTGGTTGGGTGCTGAGGTAGGCGTGGAAATTTTTAAAGCCGAAACTGCGCAGAATGTGCAACGAGAAATTCAGCACGAAATCAATTTCGTCGGGCATTTGGTCTTCCCGGCAGAAATGGTGGGCGTCGTCTTGGGTGAACCCGCGCACCCGAAGCAATCCGTGCAGCGTGCCGCTGCGCTCATAGCGGTACACCGTGCCCCATTCGGCGAAACGCAGCGGGAAATCGCGGTAGCTGTGCAGATTGTTTTTGTACATCAGAATGTGGAACGGGCAGTTCATCGGTTTGAGATAATATTCCTGTCCGTCAATATCAATGGGCGAGTACATGCCATCTTTGTAAAAAGCCAGATGCCCGCTGGTCTCCCACAGCGTACTTTTGCCGATGTGGGGGGAATATACCATATCATACCCGTGTTTCAGGTGTTCCTGCTTGCAGAAATCTTCCGCCAGATGCCGCATCAGCCCGCCATTGGGCAGCCACAGAATCAACCCGCCGCCCAATTCATCGGCATTGGTGGCGAAGATGTCCAGCTCTTTCCCCAACTTGCGATGGTCGCGCTTTTTGGCTTCTTCCAGCCGGTGCAGATATTCTTTCAACTTGGCGGGGGTTTCCCATGCCGTGCCGTAAATGCGCTGCAACTGCTGGCGATGCTCGTCGCCGCGCCAGTATGCCCCGGCGATGCTGAGCAGCTTGAAGGCTTTGGGATTGATTTTTCCCAAATCTTCCACGTGCGGACCCCGGCACAAATCCACAAATGAATCGTGTTGGTAGGTGCTGATGACGGGACGTTCATCGGCGGGGAGCGGTTCACCGTTTTCATCCACGCCGCCCGCTTCCAACCCTTCGATGAGTTCAATTTTATAGGGCTGGTCGGCGAAAAGTTCTTTCGCTTCTGCCGCGCTGAGTTCCCGCCGCTCGAATCCGTATCGTTTTTTCACGATATTCCGCATCCGTTTTTCAATGGCTTTCAGGTCTTCCGGCGTGAGTGCGCGCGGCAAATCGAAATCGTAATAAAAGCCGTCTTCAATGGGGGGACCGATGGCGATTTTCCCCGTGGGGAACATCTCCAGCACGGCTTGCGCCATCACATGTGCCAGCGAATGGCGAATTTTATATAGGGGCGAATTTTCATAATCTTGTTGTTTGCTCATAAGTATTCTCCTTCAAATAGAGTTTTTTGATGATATGCGGGAGTCTCCCGCTTGGGCGTTGTTGTGAGACAGCCGTTGAATTCACCGCGAAGCCGCTAAAGGCACAAAGCAGAAAGGTGGGAAACAAAGAAAAACTGACTCAATTGAAATCCGGGGGGAATTTATACAATGTCATTGCGAGGCGCGTTTTTTGCGCCGAAGCAATCTCTGTGAACGTCAGCGGAGATTGCACCCTTCGGGCATTTTCAACTTCGCTTCGCTCGCAATGACAGACCCCTTGAATTCCCAAAGAACCAAAAAACTTAGCCTTCTTTGCGGCTTTGCGGTTCATTCCGGTGTGGTGACCATTCACAACACGCAACGGGGAAACCACGCGGGCGTGTGAAAAACAAAAACCCCTCATCCGCAGGGACGAGGGGTAATCCACGTGGTTCCACCCAATTTCAGCCGGGAAACCCGGCTCTCCGGTGGCGGGTAACGGCGCAACCCGAAACGCCATACTGCGCGCGAGCGGTTCAGGCGTTCACTCCCGGAGGGTGCATTCTGGGGCGCTGTCGGGCGGCTTCCAGCCAACGACCGCCATTCTCTGAGACAGGTTGCCGCAAAATGCGTGTTCCGGTCAACGATTTGTGAGTAACAGTATACCGCGCTCCGAGCGCGGTGTCAACCGTTTTGTGGGCGATACAAGACTCGAACTTGTGACCTCCTCGGTGTAAGCGAGGCGCTCTAACCAACTGAGCTAATCGCCCGAAAGCGCAAAGATTATACTCAAGGTGACGGCAATTGACAAATCAAATCTCGACGGCGACGTTGCGGTTATAGATAGCCGTGTTTCTTCAGACTTGTTTCCAGCGCGGCGATGTTTCTTTCCGGCACCAGCGCGGCAGTGGGTCCGAGCGGGGGTCCCATCAACGGCGCAATTTCAGGGTGCTGGAGGAGTTCCTTCAACGTGTCTGCATCATTCACCCGCAGCACCGTCAGCTGTTCCAGTTTCACCGCGCCGGTGCGTCTATCCCAGCGATGCAGCGCGTCAACCAGTTGGAGCGGCGTTTGCGCGTTGGTAGCGCGATTCAGAAACCCCAAAATCTGCTCCAGCGAGATGCTTTGTTCCTGCGCTTGGGCGTAACCGGCGCGGGTGAATTGGTAGATGACGCTATCGTCCCGCCGTTTCACCCATTCGGCGATGCGGGCGAGCTGGAAACGCCGAAACAGACCGATTTTCGGCGTGACCCGCACGGTGAAATCGTCGGGGTTGATGCGCAATCGCCCCTGCGGCGCGGGGGTGGCGGATGGCGCTTTCCCGCCTCGCCGGAAAAACGCATCCCCTGCCGGAGTCAATTGAATGACCGTCGGGGGAGCGGTGGCGGACACACCCCCCGGCGACACAATCCCCAGCGCATACAGCGTGCCGGTGAGCAGATGGCGGATGAATTGCCCTTCCACCGCGTCCCAGTGTTCAAAACCCATCAAGGGCTGATTATCGTCGTTGTGGATGTACCATGTTTCATAATTGCCGTCGGGGCGTTGAAAATCCGGTTCGATGGTTTTTACGGCGCGGATGAAGCCGTCGATGGTCACCCATTCGCCGCGCGGGATGCTCGAAAGGTGATGCAATATTTTCGAGCGTCCCAGCATGGGGCTGTTTTCCCAGCCGGTGGGTTGGGGATGCAGTCCGGGAGTGTGCCACAGGTCGTTCCATGTGGGGTCGGCGCGCCATGTTTTTTGCAGCGCCGCCAATTGCGCGTCCGGGGGAGATTGCAGCCAGTGGCGCACGGTTTCCGCGTGGAGTTTCAATCGCCCGCCCTGTTTTTTCAAAAAATTCATACGCCGCGCCAGATGCAGAATGAAATCGAAATAGTGTTGCGCCGCCGACGGGTCATCATCCCCATTTAAATGGCTGAAAGTGTGCCGGATGGCGCGAATGTGCTCGGCGGGGAGTTTGTCCGGCGGCGACAGGCGCACGAAATGGGTTTGCAGATAGACCAGCAGGCAAAAGAGGTCTTCTCTGGCGGGCGCGCTTTGGGCGATGGTGTGGGCGGGGATGGCGGCGATTTCCCACTGCACGGCAGGTTTTTGGGGCGGGGAATCGATGGGCAGGGCGGGTTGGATGTCGGCGGGGATGAACACAACCTCTTCCGGTCCGTGGGTGGTGTGGTGGAAATCTTTGAAGATGAAACCGCGATACCACAGGCTCTCGGCGGGGTTGACCGGGGTTTCCCACGGTTTTTCCCGTTGCAGGCGGTTGGGTCCCATTTTGCGAATCGCGCCGAAATCCCGCGCGAATTTTCGCGCTTCGATGGCGCCGCCCGCCGCTACCAGCGCTTGCAAGGCTTCCATTTCCGCCGCCGATAAATCTTGCACGGCAATTTCCATGTGTGCCGGGGAGAGGAGTGCATCCGCCAGCGCCGCGCGGGCATCGCGGGTTTCCGCCTGCGGGAGTGGGACACCCCGTTTGGCGGCGATGCTCTGCATTTCAACCAGTTTGCAATTGGCAAGGGCTTCCACTAATGTTTTCACAGAGATATTATACCGCCATTGCCCAAAATGGTTAATTCTTCGAGCTTGTAGATTCCCGCATCACTGGCTATAATTATCAGTGCCCGTTGCACGGCGATGCAGACGCGGCAAATTGAAAACGAGAGGCGAATATGATGTATGACGATCAAAATGGTCAGACCCCGCGCATGTGGGCGAATTTGAAGCGTGAAATGCAGAAAAATTGGCAGCTCTGGTGGCGATTGTTCACCCATCCACGGGTGTCGATTGTGGCGAAAGCGATGCCCGTGCTGGCACTTCTGTACTGGCTCAACCCGCTCGATTTTCCGACTGCGCCCCTTTTGGGCATGACCCCGATTGATGACGCTGCCGCTGTTTTGCTTGGATTGAAACTTTTTGTAGAATTATCCCCGCAAGATGTGGTTGCGGCGATACGGCACGAGATTGAATACGGTGTCCCTGCGGACGACGAAGTGATTGACGCATCGTACCGGGTGCTGGACGACGAGTAACCGCAAATTCCCGCGAAAGGTTCACAACAACAATGCTTGACCCTCAACATATGACGTTACAGGATGCGGCAAACACGCTTGAAGTGTCGCCGACCGTGTTGCGCCGCTGGCTGGATGCGTTTGGCGAGTTTCTCTCGGTGGCGGATGGCGACCCGGATGCAGACCCCGCGCTCTCCGAGGCGGATGTTTCACTGTTGGCAGACATCAAAACCGCGCTGGACGATGGTCGCTCTTTTGAGCAGGTGCGGCACACACTGCGCCAGCGGGCGACGGATGATGACGATGCCGCGCCACAGGTGATTTCATCGGCGGGGGAAGAAACCGCCATCGCCCCCATCAGTTATTTTGCCGATATTATTGACGAACTCCACAAAGGGCAGTTGAGCGTGCTCAACAGCCAAGCCGCCAACCGTGAATTGATGGGCGTTTTGATTCAGGACAACTTCAATTTGAAAGAGGAAAATCAGCGTTTGCGCGAGCGGATGCTGGATGTGGAACGACGGTTGAGCCAAATTCAGCGGGACGAAATTTCCCGGCGCGAATCTTTGCGGCAGGAAATTGAACTGAAATTGAGTGAAATTCGGATGCAGGTGATGCGCAACCCGGTGACGGTGCTTCAAGAGCGCACCGGCTGCCTGGGCAGTTTGTTCGGCGGGCAAAGCGCGGTGAAAACCGTCAATCTCGGCGGGGAAACGTCTGCCGCGCCACCGCCGCCCCGCCCGCCTCGTCCACCGGGACCCCCGGAATAAAAAAAAAAGACCGCCGGACATCGGCGGTTCTTTTATGTGCAACGAATTTTAGCGCAGCGCTTTCAGCGCATCAACGATGGTTTGGGCATATGCGCCAAACTGCCATTCCCCCAAAACTGCTTTTGCCCGCAACTGATTGACGTTTGATGGGTTGATTTGGGCAATGGCGCGGAGGGTGTCGTTGGAGAGAATCACATCCGGTTCCACCCCCCGTTCCGCGGCGAGTGAATTGCGCCAGCTTCGCAGGTACTCATAGCGATGCAACACGGCGGGCTTCATCCCGTTGCCGCCATTGCGTCGGCGGGGGTGGGCATCCGGGTGCGATTGATGAAGTTGCGCCAGCAAATCATGTCCGTATTGCTTCAGCAGGCGATGGTAAACGCCTTTTGTTTTTTTGAGCGCGGAAAGTGTGCGGGGCATCGTTTGCACCAGATGAATCATCGCCGCATCCGACATCACCTTGAAGGGTGGCATATCAAATCGGCGGGCATATTCATCGCGGAAGGTGTAAATCGATTGTAAAACGGCTTTTTGGTGGTCGGTGAGGGAATGCACGCCTCTGACGCGCCAAAAATCGGCGGGGGAGAAAGTTTTCACGGCGGGGGTGATTCGGGTGAGTCGCCGGAACGCGGCGCGCGCCTCCGCCACCCGCTGCTGTGCGGCGAGCGCGTCCAACTGAATGGTGCGCAATTTGTGCAGATAATGGGTGTCCATATAAGCGTATTTTAACGCTTGCGCGGGGAGCGGACGTCTGCCCCAATTGTACTGTTGAAATTTCTTGTTAAGTTTGACACCCAAACGGGTTTCGAGCAAACTACCCAAACCAACTTTTTCCCAGCCGAGAATTTTCGCGCTCAACATGGTGTCAAAAAGGTTGGCGAAAGAGAACCCGTAATCGCGTTTCAGACTCAGAATATCATATTCTGCGGCGTGAAAAATTTTTTCGATGGTCTCTGACGCGAAAATAGCGCCCAACGGGGAAATATCAACCCGTAACGGGTCAATAATGAAATCGGTGTTGGGGGTGGAAATCTGCACCAGACACACCTTTTCAAAAAAACGATACAAACTGTCGCTTTCAGTATCAACCGCAATGACGGGATGACGGTGCAACTGCGCGATGGTATTTTCAAGTGATTGCGGTGTTGAAACCAGAACGTACGATGCCAAAATATCAAAAAGCTCCCGGAATACATTTGCCGCGCCTCAAAAACAAACGCGAGCGGCTCAATCATAGCAGATTTTAGGAGATTGCCAAATATAATGACCGGACGAAACTCATTTTTAGCCGACCCAACTCAAAACCGACTTTCCCCTAAATTGCGCTGGGACTCGCGGTATGCCACCAGTGGCGAGCATGCCCTGCCCCCCGAACCCCGTCAATTTCTGGTGGACTGGCTGCCCCGCCTGCCCACATCCGGGTTGGCATTGGATATTGCTGCCGGTGCGGGACGGCACAGTCTGGCACTGGCTCGGCATGGGTTGGCGGTGCATGCGGTGGACATTTCGTTCAACGGGTTGCGCGTACTTGCTTCCCGCACGCCGAAAGACGCCGACATCATCCCGATGGTGCTGGATTTGGAACGGGGCTGGCTGCCGATGGCAAAATATGATGTGATTGTGAACTTCCTTTTTTTGGAACGGGCAATCTTCCCGATGGTGTTGCGCCGTTTGCGCCCCGGCGGCTGGCTGGTGATGGAAACCTTCACGGTAGAGCAGTTGACCTTGCCCCACAAATCTCATCTGCGCCGCCATTTTCTGCTGGAAAAACAGGAACTCTTCCAAACATTTGCCGATTTGGAGATGGTTTTTTATGAAGAAGGCTTGTTTAACGGCAATTACACCGCGCGGATGGTCGCCCGCAAAAAATAAACCCATGCCTGCGCATGGGTTTATTCGGTGAGGCGGTTATTCCGCCGGTGGAACATCCGCTGGGGTGTCATCCGTTGTCGGCGGTGTGTCTTCCGGCGGGGGGGATGACGGTTCTGCGGGCGCTTCCCGCGCTTCCAACCGGCTGATGAGCGATTGCAAGCCGTCGTCGAGCGTTTTCAGCACATCCAGCAAAAACGGTTTTGAGTCGCTGACCACTTTTGTCCCGAATTCTTTCACGTCATCGGTGGCTTTTCGCACCTCCGATTTCAGCTCTTCCCCGGTGAGATTCTGGCGGGTTTCATCCACCACTTGCCCGACCTGCTCCGCCATGTTTTGCAAACCCTCTTTTAAATCCGTGACTTGCTTTTGGGTGGACGGGTTGCTCCACACCGATTTCACCGCGTCGGCAATACTTTCTCCCAAACGTTGAAAATCCTGCGCGACGGCATCCCATTGACTTTGGGATGCGGATTGTTCGGTGCCGGTATTTTCATCTTGCGGCACGTCCGTTGATTCCGGTTCTGTATGAAATTGGGTTTCATTTGGCTCGTTCACAATTGCCTCCAATGCAAACTACACGTTACGTTTTTATACAATACGCAACGCCCGCCGAAAAGTTGCAAATTTCAACGCACCCGCCGCCGCCACTCTTCTTTGAGCGACAGGGTTTCCAGCGAAGCGTCTTTTTCCGAGAAGTCCATCAGCAGGCGATTGAACTTGCTGCCGGCATCAATCATGGGGAAATGGCGGGCATCGGGCAGATAAATGGTGCGAATGTGCGTTTGACTGCCGTTGAGGGCTTTGGCGGCGGCGGGGTCAACCACGTCGTCTTTTTCGCCGTACACCAGCAGCACACTGCACCCCACCGATTGCAAAATGTGCAGCACGTTCATCTGCCGCACCGATTCGATGCTGCGCGCGATGACCGATTCGGCGGCGCGCTGCGCTTCCGTCGCCACCTCCGGCGTGGGAATGGGATTCCAGCGGAACACTTTGCCCAACAACGATGATTGATTGAATTTCAGCAGGCGTTGGTTGATGCTGCCGGGAGTGAGGGGCAGGCTGACCGCCACAATTTTGTGGGTGACATCGGAGAAACGTTTGGCATATGCCAGCGCCACCGTCGCTCCGAGCGCGTGCCCCACCAGCACCGGGTCTTCAATCCCCAGTTCGGAAATGAAGCCCGCCAGCAGCGCGATGTACTGCTCCATATCGAATCGTTTTTCGGATTTGTCCGAATCGCCGAAGCCCCAGAAATCAAGCGCGTAGACTCGATGCTCAATCGCCAGTGATTCCATGGTTTGCATCCAATAACGCCACGAGCCGAGCCAGCCGTGCAAAAATACAATCGGCTTGCCTCTGCCAAACGCTTCGTAATGGACTAATCCGGCATTAATTACAATTGCGCTCATTTGTCATACTTCATCAATACAGATTTGACCTGTTCCACCAGTTCATCCGGTGCAAAAGGTTTGAGAATATACGCCTCCGCGCCCAGTTCCGTGCCCTGTTTTATTTCCGTTTCCTGCCCTTTGGCAGAGAGAAATATCACTGGAATGTCGCTGGTGGCGGGGTTTGCTTTGATTTGTTTGCAGGCGTCAAAGCCGGTCACTTTCGGCATGCGGACATCCAGCATAATTAAATCGGGATGGAGTTCCTGCGCTTTTTGCACGGCAACTTCGCCATTGGGCGCTTGCACAACGGTATATCCGCTGAGTTGCAGGGTGAACGCAATTAATTCTCTGATGTCCAGTTCGTCTTCTGCCACAAGAATAGTTATGCTCATGATCTTTCCGTTGTTGGTTGATTTTCAATCGGTTGGTCTGATAATGTTGGTTGGGTGTTGCGCAGGGGCAGGGTGAAGCTGAAGGTGCTCCCTTTGCCCAATTCACTGTTGAGCCAGATTTTTCCCCCCATCAATTCGACAAACATTTTGGCGATGGATAATCCCAGCCCTGTCCCGTCCACCAGCGATGAGACATCCCGTTCGGCGCGGAAAAAGCGGTTGAAAACCTGCTGCACGTCTTCTTCCGCAATGCCCAATCCGGTGTCGTGGACATCAATTTGCGCCATGTCGTCACCCACGGTGACGGCGATGGTGATGCGGTCGCCGGGGCGGGTGTATTTCACCGCGTTGCCCACCAAATTGACCAGAATTTGGGTGACGCGATTCGCGTCGGCGAAGACGGACGGCATGTTGGCGGGAATGTCCACCGTCAGCGCCAGTTGTTTATCGGCAATCTGACGCTCTAAACTGGAGACCACATGGTCAATCAGGGGCGGCAGTTCAACATAATCCATCGCCAACCAAACCCGCCCGGTATCAATGCGCGAAATGTCCAGAATATCGTTCACCAGCGCGCTCAAACGGTCGGCATTGTTTTTGATGATGCCCACAAATTTTCGCTGAATGTCCGAGAGGTCGCCCACTTTTCCGCTTGCCAGCAGGTCGGTGTACCCTTTGATGGAGGTCATCGGGGTGCGCAATTCATGCGATACGGTGGACACGAATTCATCTTTCAGCCGGTCGAGTTCCGCTTCCCGGCTGATGTCGCGCAGCACAATTAATCGGCTGGGTGGGGTGTTGAGGGTGATGTGAACGCCGGAAATGATGAGCAGAATCACCGTGTTGCCGATTTCCACCCGAATGGGCGTGCGGGAATCGTCGGGTTGGTGCGGATGGGGCTGGCGCAGCAGGTCGAAGATGCGGTGCGTGAGCGTTTCGGCGATGGTGGCGGGGGCGCCGGGCGTCACAAATCGCTTGAGCGGTTCTCCGGCGGCAATGGCGGCGTCAATATCCAGCAGACGCGCCGCCACGGGGTTGATGAGCTGGATGGTGGGTTCGGGGTC
>CAZMXX010000092.1:0-11121 GCA_964570315.1 uncultured Anaerolineaceae bacterium
GTACCCCTTCTTCGGTATCCTGCTCAGCCCCATCATCGCCAGCGCGGCAATGGCGCTCAGCAGTGTCACCGTTGTCAGCAACGCATTGCGGTTAAAAAGTTTCAAACCATCGGTAAAATAAAAAATTACGGGCATCCGTTGTCGGCATAGTTTCCGACAACGGATGCCCACAACAACAATCCGTATGAAAATTAACGAATGTGAGGTGAAAAAATGACACCCGTTGATATAGCAGTTCTGTTAGGTGCAGCAATTCTCTCTGTGGCAGTGGTTTGGTTCTTCTTCTTCTCCAAAAAAGAAGGAACCCGCTTGGCGGCAGCCGGGGGCGTGCAGGAAGCAAACATTGTGGTGAAGGGTGGTTACACCCCCGACGTATTGGTGGTGAAAGCCGGGCAGCCGGTTCGACTGAACTTCACCCGTCAGGAAACGGCATCCTGCTCGGAAATGGTGCTCTTCCCTGATTTCAACAAAAGCGCCAATCTTCCCACCGGCGAAACCGTCACGCTGGAATTCACCCCGGACAAACCGGGCGAGTATGACTTCCAATGCCAGATGGGGATGTTGCACGGAAAATTGATCGTCGAATAACCGGCTCACGGTTGTTTCGCAAAATCACCCGTAAGGGCGGCTCGTGAGCCGCCCTTTTTTTTGGGTCAATTTGATAGATGGAAATCAGTAGGGATAGACATTGTTCTATCCCTGCGAAGCACGGGGTTCTGCATGCGCGGCATCATAATTGTAGACCCTGCCTAAATCACCCCCGGAATACCGCATCAAAAAAACCGGATGCAGCTTGCCGCGTTGGCGGAGAGTTTGCATCCGGTGGGTGTTTGGGGATGAGGGCGTATCAAATATTCAGCAGCGATTGTTTGATGAGCATCAATAATATCAGGGGGGCTTTGCGTACCGTGCGCATCATCAAACCCGGATACGAGATGTGCCCCCCGAGGATTGCCACAAATGCGGCGGTAATTTGCGGGCGCGACGCACCCAGACGGAGAAAGCTGTAGCGGAACTGGAAGAATGTTCGGGACAACACCATGCCGATGGTGTGGTTAAGGGTGATTTTCCAGAATACCCGGCGAGCATACCGGCGCACGTTTTCAGCCACAATTGCCTGCGCCGCGAACTGCCCGCTTTTTATCGCCAGCCGGATGCCGTCGCCGGTGAAGGGGTCAACCAGACCGGCGGCGTCGCCGATTAATAAAATGCGTTCGGTGGTAAGTTTTTCGTGCCGGGTGAAAATGGGGACGGGATGCCCTTTGGTGATGGCATTCTCCAAACTGAGGTTGTATTTTTTCGCAATGCGTTGCAGAAAATCTTGCACGTCTCCGGGGCGCGGCTCGAATGCGCCCGCGCCGATGGACAGATAATCTTTTTTGGGGAAAATCCAACCATAGCCGAAAAGAACATCATCGAAAATGAAGAACATTTTGTTCCCAAAACGTTGTCGCATCGCGGGGGTGAGGGGGATTTCAACTTCAATTGCCGCCGCCATCCGTTTTCCCCGTCTTAATCCGGCGCGATGCGCCACCACCGAATTCGCCCCATCCGCGCCGATTAAATAGCGGGCGACAAAAGTTTCCCCCGTGTCGGTCTCAACCGTGACGCCTGTTTCACTTTCGGAAATTTTGCGCACCGCAGTCTCTTGTCGGATTTCCACCTGCGCCTTCGTGGCAATCAGGTAATCGAATTTATCGCGCATCACGGTTAAAACGGTGTTGTTTTTCAAGGGGACGGTGACTGTTCGGTTTTGAAACACGTACGAAACAGAACGCACCGTTGTTTCAACCACCGAGTCGAACGAAAAGGGGAAGACTTCTTTCAATAAAGAGGCGGATACGCCGCCGCCGCAGGCTTTATATCGGGGTAGTTTTTCTTTGTCCAATAAAAGAACCCGCTTACCCGCGCGCCCCAAAAAGTAAGCGGCGGTTGCACCCGCAGGACCTGCACCTACAATAATCACGTCATAAGGCGTTGTCATCGCTGTATCCTCAACTATGGCTAAATTTTTGACAAAACGTCTCTATCCGGTAATCCCCCCGAAAACTACCGCCAAAAAGTTTGTTGTCAGACAAGTGATGATGGTACACTTTTACCTCCCCCAACAACAAGCGTGGTATCCTTCCGCCAAAAAGTCTGTTGTCAGACAAGTGATGATGGTACGCCGGTGTTTATACCGGCGTTTGATTTTAGGCGTCTATTGCAGTGGTGTGAGCGCGCTTTTGCAGGTAGTTGAAAAGCGGCACGAAGATGATGGCGACGTAAAATCCGTATGCCAGCGCTTCAATGAAGCCGATTGCCAGCCCACCGGCGCTCCAACTGAAACCCGGCAGCAGATTTTCCCAAACGGGATACATTGCCCATCCGGGGAAAATTACGTCCCACACAACGCAGAGGATATATGAGATTGCCAACAAACCGCCAACCGACCATCCAACGGTACTGATTTTTAACCCTTTCATAATATTCACCTCCAGCAAATTATAGGTTGTGTGCTGTTGGTTCGATGATTAATTCAATTGTAACACGGTGTGCGGAATATGCACACCGCAAATTTGCCTAGGGGGAACCGGGTAGATTGGCGGGGGTGGCACTTTGAGCCAACCCCCGCCATCGTTGCCGTTGTGCGGTACGGTGGGGCTAACGGCTCACCACTGCCGTCAATCGTTCGCGGGGGTCGTTGGGTAGGCGGGTGATGGTGACGGTTGCATCGGGGAAGATTTGCGTGCCCGCATCGGCGAGGATGGGACGCAACTGTTCAAAGGCGGCATCGGTGTTGGGAAGCGCCAGACGGTCGTTTGAAAAGAAGTGGAACTGTCCGCGTTCAACCGCGATTTTCCCCGCCACGCGCGGGTCTGCTTCCAGCAGCGCCGCAAAGGCGAGCGTCTCCCGCGCCAGCGTGGCAATCTTTTCCGCCAGTGGGGCATCGCCGTTGCCGTGCTTTCGCTGTGCCAGCACGCCGAAAGCTCCGTTGTCGGTGTCCAGCGCGAAATTGACGTGATGGGTGATGAGCATCACGCCGGGACCGTCGGGGACGTGGCGGTAATCTGCCACATCCAGCAAAATGCCGGGCAGCTTTTGCAACCGAATCCATTCTTGAAAAACATCAATGAACACGGTGTCATCAATGGTTTCATCTTTCCGGGCGAAAAATTTCACCCCAAAACGTTCTATGGTCATTTTATACATCCTTTTTGGTTTTGTTATGGGTGCGCTCAAATCCATGTCAGCGTCGGCTTTTTCGGCGCGGTCTCCGCTTCTTCCTCTATTTCGAGCATACGGGTGTGGCAGGCGTGCGCCGCTTCGATGAACAGCCCTGCTTCCTCAATGCGCTGCAATGCCGTATCGTGGTTGGCATCGTGGCGGCTTTGCTCCATTGCCCCGAACAAATATTGCGCGAATTTCCCTTTGGCATACGGGTCGAAAAAACGTTCCGTATCGTAAAAACGGGTCTTGAATTCAGCGATGATGGTCGTCGCATCGTCGCTGATGTCCGGGTTTTCAATTTTGATGAGCGCCTGCGCCGCGTTGAGCATCGCTTGCAGTGCCAAATCGGCGGCGCGTTGAATCGCGCCCGCGTCCAGTGCGAGTTGCGCCTCAAAATACACCCCTTCCGCCGCGGCAATCCCAAATTCGGTGAGCGACACCACTTCCCCGGCACATTCTCCCAGCCCAATATCGCCGACAGTGAACTCGCGGGAATCCGCCCAATCGCGGTAAAAAGTGGGGTCATCGGTGTGTTTGGGGATGGCGGTGAAGGGGGTGAGCCGGGCTTTGATTTCCCTTTTCCCCACCCGTGCCACATATGCCTGAAAAGTTTCGGCGGGCTGGCGATTCTGCATATACATATCCAACAATCGGTCAACCACGTCCGGGATGCGTTTGGATGGAATTGCCAGCAATGCCTGTCCGAATCCGGCGGCGTTGTTGTGCCATGAGCCGCCCAAAACCAGTTGAAAATGAGGAACCCGGTAGCCGTTGACATTGCGACTCACGCCGAAAAAGCCAATATCGGCGATGGTGTGCTGCCCGCAGGCGTTGAAACAACCGCTCACCTTGATGCGCAGGTCGCGCACCGCTTCATCATATTGCAGCGATTTGAGGGTCAACCGGCGACGAATCTCCGCCCCCAGCCCGCGCGAGCTGGCGATGCCCAATTTACACGTGCTGGTTCCGGGGCAGGTGGTCACATCAATGATGGTTTCCGCGCCGGGGGCGTGCAGTTTCAGCGCCTTCAGCGCGAGATAGACGGCGGGCAGGTCGGCGCGGTGAATCCAGCGCAGGATGATATTCTGCTCAACGGTGAGCCGGATGGTGTCGCCGGAGAAGCGGCGGGCGATGTCTGCCAGCCCTCGGCTTTGGCGAGCCGTGATGTCGCCCAGGGGCAGGGCGATAGTGACGGCGGCGAAGCCTTCCTGTCGCTGATGATAAACGTTGGTGGACAGCCAGCGGTCGTATGTCGCGCCGGGATGCGGGGTGTCGGGCGCAACCGGTTCGGGTAGCCCGGATTCAGTGTAGTCGGGCAATTGGTCGAGCCAATCCGTCCATTTGGGGTCGTCGGGCAGGGATTGCCGTTCTGCCAGCACCACTTCTTTGAATCGCTCAATCCCCCATTCCGCCACCAGAAATTTGAGACGGGCGCGATTGCGATTCCGTTTTTCGCCGTGGCGGGCGAAAACCCGCGCGATGGCTTGAATGAGCGGCAACAGCTCGGCGACGGGGATGAACGGGTCGAACAATTTTGCCTGATGCGGAATCGCGCCCAGTCCGCCGCCCACATACATGGCAAAACCGCGTTCTGTTTTTCCCCCGATGGTTCGGTTTTGGGCGACCAACCCCACATCGTGGATGAGCGGCAAGCCGTCGGCGTGGTCATCACAGCCGGAAAAAGAGATTTTGAATTTCCGCCCGAAGTCCTGCGCGTCACGATGCCCCAAAAAATAGCGCGCGGTCTGGTCGGCGTAACCGGTCACATCGAAGGCTTCCGTGCGGCAGATACCGGCGAAAGGACCGGCGGTGACGTTGCGCACCGCGTTTCCGCACGCCTCGCGGGTGGTGATGCCCGCCGCCGCCAATCGCCGCTGGAGGTCGGGGGTGTCGTCCAGCGCGATGAAATGGAGCTGGAAGTCCTGACGGGTGGTGACGTGTAAAATGGCGTCGGAATATTCTTCCGCCAAATCCGCCAGCACATCCAACTGCGCGGCGGTCAATCCGCCGTAGGGGATTTTGATGCGCTGCATGCCGGGCGCGTCCCATTTGGTTTCGGGACCTTTGTGCAAATCGTTGCGGGGGAAGGGGATTTCCTGCGTTTTTTCGCCATCGTAACGGCGACCGTTGTCGTAGCGTTGCCCGTATGCGCCCCGCCGCAAGCGAAGTTCGGCGAAAACTTTTTCGTCGAGCTTCCCCTGTTGGCGCAGTGCCATTTGGGTTTCAAAGGTGTTGATTTCCTCCGCCAGCGCGGGGTCAATTTTTGTTGCCAGCGCCGCTTTCCATGTTGTCGGCGCAGTGTTGTTTTTCGACATTTTTTGCTCCTTTTTTGCTGGTTGTCAGCTATCAGTTGTCAGCCGTCAGCCTGAAATCTATCCGGAAAATGGTGGTGCATATCAAATCACGAATGACACAGACGAACCGGATTAATTCCCATCCACATTGATGCCGGTCAATTCGATGATGCGTTTTTGGGCTGTTGCCGTCTGCCCGGCGCGCAGCAGCGAGAGGATGTCCGCGTCCATCAGGGCGTACCAGCGGCGGCGGCGTTCCTCAAAATCCGGGTAGCGAGCTTTCATCGGCGCGCGCAGGGCTTTCATCCATGCCAGAAAAGTGCGGTATTCCGCGCCGAAAGTCCGCTCGAATTGCTGCCGCAATCGAACCGCCAGCGCGGGGGCGCTGCCGCCGGTGGAAATTGCCAGCACCAAATCGCCCTGCCGCACCACCGACCCGGCGATGAAATTTGAACGCGGCACATCGTCCATGGTGTTCAGCAGGGTTCCTTCCGCCTGCGCTTCCTGCCAGATGCGAGCGGTCACATCCGCATTGAAGATGGCGGCGATTGCCAGAAAAACACCTCGCAAATCACCGCGACGGTATTCGCGCGCCAGCCACGTGAACCGCGCCTCCGCCGCCCAGCGTTTCAGCGTCGGGGTGAGGGTGGGGCTGATGACGGTGAGGTCGGCGTTGCTCGCCAGCAATCCCTGTACCTTGTTTTGCGCCATTGCCCCGCCGCCGATGACCAGACAAGGGTTATCGGCGAGCGAGGTCAGGAAGATGGGGTATGGGTTCATACAACCTCCTTTCATAACCGTGCGGTCGGTTCGGGTAGCGCATTTGCCGTGCCGGTGAGGGCATAATTCGCCAGATGGATGCCACATTCTGTTTTTTCGCGTCCCGCCCACCGACCGGCGCGCTCATCGTCACCGGCGGCGGGTTGGGTGCAGGGTTCGCAGCCGATGCTGGGATAGCCCCGGTCATGCAGGATGTTGTAGGGCAGGTGATGGGCGAAAATGTATTGCCACACCTGTTGGCGCGTCCATCCCGCCAGCGGATTCAATTTTACCAGTTGGTTGGCGGCATCCCAGCCCACCAATGGAATATTGGCGCGAGTGGGTGATTGGTCGCGCCGGATGCCGGTGATCCACGCTTGTTTATCCGCCAGATACCGCCGCAGGGGGACAACTTTGCGCAGATGGCAGCATTTGTCCGGGGTGCGTTCCCACAGTGCTTCGCCGTATTGTCGGCTCTGCTCTGCCAGCGACAGCCCGCAATGCACTTCCACGAAATTGATGCCGAGTTGCGCCGTCAGTTTATCGCGCAGGGCGAGCGTTTCGGCGAAGAGAAGGTCGGTTTGCAGGTAAAAGACGGGGATGCCGGGTTGCAATTGCGAGACCATATGCATCAACACAATGCCCGACAGCCCGAATCCGGTGGCGAGCACCACGCCTTCGCCGAAGGTTTCTCGCGCCGATTGCAGTAATTCCTGCGGTGGACGCGCCGCGAAATAGCGGTTGATGTCGGGGAACGTCGCTTCGTTCCAAACTTGGGGGATTGTTACCGTGCTCATATCGCCTCCTTATGCGGCAATGAGTGTTTCCTCAAAAATTTCCACTTCAGGAACGGTGTGCTGTTCGGTGGGGGTGAACCATGCCAGTTGCCGGTGCAGCTTCACCACTTCGCCCACCACGATGATGGCGGGTGATGAAATGGCGCGGGCGCGCGCGGCGATGGTCGCCAGCGTGCCGGTGATGGTTTGCTGGCGGGTGGTGGTTCCGTTGGCGATGACCGCCGCCGAGGTGTCGGCGGGGCGACCGTGCGCCATCAGCGCGGCGGCGATGCGCGGCAGGTTGCGCACTCCCATCAGGATGACCAGCGTGCCGTCTGCGGGGAGGGCGTGCCAGTGGATGGCGCAATCTTCGTTGCCGAAGGTGTGTCCGGTGATGACGGTGAAGCTGCGGGCGACGCCTCGGTGGGTGAGCGGGATGCCCGCATATGCGGGGACTGCCAGCGCGCTGCTGATGCCGGGGACAATCTCGAAGGGGATGCCCGCTTGCGCCAGCGCCTGCGCTTCTTCCCCGCCGCGCCCGAAGATGAAGGGGTCGCCCCCTTTGAGCCGCACCACAGTGTGCCCCAGTCGCGCCAGCGCGACCAGCATTAAATTGATGTCCTTTTGCGCGTAGGTGTGTTCGCCCGGCGTTTTGCCCACGTAAATTATCTGTGTGTCGGCATGAACCTCATCCAATAATTGGGGATTGACCAAACGGTCATACAACACCACGGAGGCTTGTCGCAGGCATTTGATGCCGCGCACGGTGATGAGGTCGGGGTCGCCGGGACCGGCGCCAACAATGTATACCTTTCCGGTGTGAACAGTCATATCACAATTCCTTTTGCGTTTGATTTCGTCAGCGGGCAAACGCCGCCCATACCAGCCGGAGGCGTGTCCGGTTGGGGTGTTTATCGTTTCAATTTGGGGTCAGAGAAATACGGGTTGCGTGCAGGACACCCGCAGGTTATCCTGCGAACGGGGAAACCGCGGAAATCGTATCGCCGGGGGTTGCGGCAGGGCGACAGTCATTGTCGCCTGCGGCACAGCGCTACCATTTCCGCGTTAGACAGATACATAATTGAGTTTGAGAAATATGAACACTCATTTTTGCCTCAATTCGAGGTGAACTTGGTTGAAAAACAAAAAACCCGGGGCAAAGCCTCCGGGAATGTTCCGCCGACCCTGCCAAAGTTGCATGAGGGTCGTGGTATGATGTTTTCGTGTGTGCGATTATTTCACACGCAACCCAACGACCCCTTGCGAGCACATACAACAGCACATCATACAGTTGTTGGATTGGTCGTTGAAAATTGCAAAACGCATAATCGGCACAGCCATCCTTTCGATATTGGCAGTGATTATAGTCCCCTTTTAAATAATTGCAAATTAATAAAATGTGGACGGATGGGTCGTCCCCCTGTTGCGAGTTGAGAGGGAGCACCACGCCGGAATGAACCGCAAAGACGCAAAGAAAGCCCATTTTTTTACTTGGTGACCTTGGCGGCTTCGCGGTGAATTCAACGGCTATCTCGCAGCAATACCCAAAAGGGAGACTGTCGACGGATGCAATTCAATTTTTAGGCGGAGCCATTGCAATACCTATAAACGCACCGGGATTTCGCCTCGAATTAAAATTCAAGGCTCAAAACTTAAGCCGACTTAAGTCGGCTTGGGCTTTTAGCTCGGAAATTTATTTCCGGGTTAGATTAAAAACCGAAACGCATTCAGCGCAAATCTCACACGGGCAACCGTTTTTCGCCCGCCATCATCAGCCCCAGTTCTTCGATGGTGGTGTCGTCGTTGTTCACAATGCCCATAATTTCCCCGCCGAACATCACCACAATCCGGTCGGAGAGGGCGCGAATTTCGTCCAAATCCTCCGAAATCAGCACGGTTGCCAACCCTTCCGAACGCTGTTTGAGCAGTTGGGCGTGGATGTATTCCGTCGCGCCGATGTCCACCCCGCGCGTGGGCTGGGCGGCGATGAGCACGCGCGGTTTGCGGCTCAATTCGCGGGCGAGGATGAGCTTCTGGATGTTCCCGCCCGACAGGTTTTTGATGCGCGTTTCCTGACTGGGGGTTTTGATGTTGGAATCGTGGATCATTTGCCGGGCATGTTCGGCGATGGTGCGGAAGTTCAGAAAAATTCCGTTGCTGAAAGGGGGACGAACATGGTCTTGCAGAATCAGGTTTTCCGCCACGCTGAATTCTTTGATGACGCCGTCGTGCATCCGTTCTTCCGGGATGTATGACAAGCCGACTTCAATCCGTTGCGCCGGTGACAGGTGGGTCACATCGTTGCCGTCCAAAGAGATGTGTCCGGCTTTCACCCGCCACAACCCGGCGATGCTTTCCGCCAACTGCCGTTGTCCGTTCCCGGATACCCCCGCCACGCCGACGATTTCCCCGCTGCGCACATCAAACGTCACATCTTTCAGTACCGGATGTCCGTTGCGGTCTACCGCGGTCACGCCGTCGAGGCGCAGCCTCACCTCGCCGGGTTCCACTGGCGGACGATACCGCTCCAGCGACACCGGACGCCCGACCATCATCGTGGCGAGGTCTTTTTTGGTCGCGCCCGCAGTTGGGCGTGTGCCGATGAGCTTGCCGTCACGCAGAACCGTGACGTAATGGGTGTGGTCAATGATTTCATGCAATTTATGAGAGATAAAAATGAGTGCGTGCCCATCTGCCGCCATTTGTTTGAAGATGGCGAACAGGTCTTCCACCTCTTGCGGGGTGAGCACCGCCGTCGGTTCATCAAGCACCAGCAGCGCCGCGCCGCGATAGAGCGCTTTGATGATTTCCACGCGCTGTTGCTGCCCCACCGCCAGATGCGAAATGGTGGCGTCCGGGTCGATTTCCAGCCCGTAAGTGTCAACCAGCATCAAAATCCGTTCTTTCACCCGGTCAAGGTCTAGCAGCGGTTCGCGGGATGACCGCAAGCCCAACGCGACATTTTCGGTGACGCTGAGGTTGTCCACCAGCATAAAATGCTGATGGATCATGCCGATGCCGTAGCGGATGGAGTCGGCGGGGGAGTGGATGTGAATCCGCTCGCCGTTGAGGTAGATTTCGCCCTCATCCGGCTGGTACAGCCCGTATAAAATTTTCATCAACGTGCTTTTCCCCGCCCCATTTTCTCCCAGCAGGGCGTGAATTTGCCCGGCGGTCACGGTCAAATCAACATGGTCATTGGCAAGCACGCCGGGGAATCGTTTGGTGATTCCGCGCATTTCCAGCGATTCAATTCGGGGAAGTCCCGATGGCAGCAGTTTTTTCTCGGTCATAAATGGTTTCCAAGTGTGAAACGGGTTCAGGTCGGATGGCAATGCCGCGAAGCGTGACGCACATCGCGGCGCGTCACGCCTCACGGGTACAAAATTATTCGATGGGGATGGTGATTTTGCCGCTGATGATGTCCGCTTCGGCTTGTTTCGCCGCGGCGACTGCATCTGCGGGCAAGTTGTCGGCGTAAATCATCGTCTGTCCGCCGTTTGCCAGCGTGAGCTGCAACACTTTCCCGCCAGGTTCTCCGGCTTGGTTCAATTTAATCATTTCGAGCAGGGTGGCGCGCCAGTCATACAGGTCGGTTGCCACCACGGTGCCGGGGGCGAGCGGGCTTTGGTCGGATTGGATGCCCAACCACGGGATGCCTTTGTCTTTCGCCACGCCAATGGCGCCGACGACCTGCTGGGCAGAGCCGGTGAGCACGTCCGCGCCGGCTTGGATGTGGGTGTTGGCGGCTTCGGCGGCGAGGGAGGTGTCGCCGAATGAGCCGGTGAACGAAACGTTGACCTGAATGTTGGGGTCAACGGCTTTTACGCCCGCCAAGAAGCCGTCGATGTGCAGTTTGGCGTCGCCGGCGTTCACCGGACCCACCACGCCGATGACACCCGATTTGGTGAGATGCGCAGCCAGCACACCGCTCACGTAGCCACCCTGTTCGGCGCGGGGTTCATAGGCGAAGACGTTGGTGACGCCTTCATCTGCGCCGGTGTTGGTGGTGGTTCCCCATGCAAAACTGGTGTCGGGGAAGTCGGGTGCAATTTCAAAGAGGGATGTGCCGTATTGTGCGC
>CAZMXX010000093.1:0-11096 GCA_964570315.1 uncultured Anaerolineaceae bacterium
GCATTATACCACACCCATCCGAAATTTGGAGAAACAACCTTTATCACTTATTAATTCTATGCTATAATTCATGGGAGTTTATCGCCATTTATTTTTCATAGAGAGGACATAATCTATGCCCCACCCCGGAAGTTCCCCCGAAGCCCCACTGCGCGTCGCCATCATCGGCGCAGGTCCCGCCGGTTTTTACACCGCCGACCATCTTTTGAAAGACAAAACCACTTTCGTGGAAATTGACATGTTCGACCGCCTGCCCACGCCTTTCGGGTTGGTGCGCGCCGGTGTCGCGCCCGACCATCAGAAAATCAAATCGGTGACGCGGGTGTTCGACCGCACGGCGCAAAAGCCAAATTTCCGCTATTTCGGTTACGTCGAATTGGGGCGGCATCTGTCGGTGGAGGATTTGCGCCGCCATTATCACCAGATTGTCTACACTGTCGGCACTGCCAGCGCGCGAAAAATGGGCATCCCCGGCGAAGATTTGGCGCGCAGCCATTCCGCCACCGAATTTGTGGGTTGGGTGAACGGACATCCCGACCACCGCGAAAGAACCTTCGATTTGAGGCAGGAGCGGGTCACCATCGTCGGGATGGGGAATGTGGCGCTTGACGTGGCGCGGATACTGGCGAAAACCCCGGCGGAGCTCGCCAAAACGGATATTGCCGATTATGCACTGGACGCGCTGAGCCGCAGCAGGGTGCGGGAAATCCACATTCTGGCGCGGCGGGGACCCGCGCAGGCGGCATGCACCATCCCCGAATTGAAAGAGCTGGGGGAATTGACCAATGCGACGATTTTCACGCTGTCGCAGGAAATGGTGCTGGACGATGCCAGTCGGGAAATGGTTGAAAAAGACGGGCAAACGCGCCGAAAATACAATATTCTGCAATCGTATGCCACCGAAAAAACGGAGGCGGAAAAACGGCGAAAAATCGTATTCCGGTTCTTGGTCTCCCCGGCGCGAATTTTTGACGATGGTCACGGGGGTGTCGGCGGGATGCAGTTGATGCACAACCGGCTCGCCGTGCAGGATGGGGGCGGTGTGCGCCCGGAAGCGACCGGAGAGGTGGAGCGGTTGCCGACCGGGCTGGTTTTCCGTTCCATCGGCTACCGGGGCATCCCCATTCCCGGATTGCCGTTCAATGAGCGGTACGGCATCATTTTAAACGCGGATGGGCGGGTGCTGAACCCTGACCACTCGCCGCGCCCCGGCGAATACACCGCGGGATGGATTAAACGGGGACCGTCGGGGATTGTGGGAACCAACAAACCCGATGCGCTGGAAACGGTGAAACGAATGCTGGAAGATTTGCGCAACGGGGTGCATCTCTCGCCGGACGCGCCGCAAAGGGACGCGGTGCGGGAGCTGGTGGCATCGCGCCAGCCGCATTATTTCACCTATGCCGATTGGCAGCAATTGGACGCGCTGGAAACACAACGCGGGCAAGCCCAGGGGCGCCCGCGTGTAAAATTCACTCGAATTGAGGAGATGGTTGCCGCCGTGAAGGGGTAATCAGGTCAGTTTCATCACCACCATACCGACCACATCGGCGGCGGCATTGGCTTTGTCGGACATATTCGCCACGTGGCGGTACACTTCGCGCCGGCGCAACATAATCATCAACGGTTTGAAGTCCTTCGCTTTGGTGAACAAATCGGCAATTGCCCGCCGGTAGATGTCCTCCACTTCACTTTCCAATTTTTTGGCGCGTTGTGCGTGCTGCCCCGCCACGCGCGGATTCGCCGTGAGCCGCCGCATCGCCATCGCCAATTCTTCCGCTTCCTGCCGGATGAGTCCAATCATTTCCTGCAAATGAACATCGGCGTCAATGGACAGCAGTTCCATTTCCTGAATGGTGGTCAGGGCGTAATCGAGCATATCGTCAACGTTCAACGAAAGGTTGAAAATATCCTCGCGGTCAAACGGGGTGATGAACGTGTTGTGCAGTTCATCAATCAACACCCGCCGAATCTCATCCGCTTCATATTCCTTCTCTTTGATTTGCTCGACGGAAGTCCCGTCCGGCTGAAGAATGCACGTTTCCAGCAAGCGCAATCCTTCAACGGTCACATCCGCTTGTTCAATCAACAGTTGTACAAATTTATCGGTTTTTCTATTGGCAAGGGCATCCAAAAATCCCATACTCATATCGGCTCACCTTTCATTAAACTGAACAGCCCGCATACAAGCGACATCACCCGCAAACAATTATTGAGCTGTGATAACTGTGAAAACAACCCGCCGGACTTCGCGGGCAGGCAACTATTTTATCGTATTTTGGAGATTTCCGCAACCCGCTATCGAGCCACTTTCCAGAGGAAGAAAACCCCTGCCGCAACCAACAAACCGGTGTTGAGCGGGTCGGGACCTTCTGACACGCGGAGCAACACTCCCGAAACCAACATCCCCACCGAAACCACCGCCCACGCGAGCCGCTGCACCTGACGCTCGATGCGCTCCAGCGATTTGCGGGCATCGGGGGCGAAAGACGATTCAACGGACAGCAAGCCCCGTTCGGCTTTGGAAAGGACTTTGTCCACCTTCGGCAACAGGTCGATGGAGATGCGCCCCAGCACGAGCATTTGCTGTTTCCAGTCGCCCCAATCGCGCCGCATTTCTTCGCGGGCGAAGGCTTCCGCAAAGGGGATGGTCTCCGACCACGGGTCAAAATCGGGGTCGAGGTTGGTGGACATGCCGGAGAGCAGCCCCACCGCGCGGACAACGAAGAGCATATCCACCTGAAACTGGAACGGCGCTTCATAAATCAAATCACGGTATTCTTCCAGCAGTTGCGGGGCTTCATTGAGCGCCATATCGCGCAGTTGGCTCATCCCTGCCCCCCAAAAACGGTCAAAGACCATCTGATGCGCCTCTTCCAGCCGTTTGATGTCCGCGCCGGGGAGCAGGGTGTCCGCTTCAATGTATGATTGGATGATGCGCTGCACATCGCGGGTTCCCACGCCGATGGCGAAATTTTTCAGAGCGGAACGGAGACGTTTGGGAATGGCGGCGACCATGCCGAAGTCCACAAATACGATTTGAAAGGGGGTGGGTTCGGTGGGCAGGGCGTCCGACGGGCGGGGCAAAGCGCGGACGAACAGATTGCCGGGATGGGGGTCGGCATGCACAAAGTGGGTCACAAAAACCTGGCGCATATATATGCCGTACAATTTTTTGGCGACAGCGGCGCGGTCGATTCCCGCTTCATCCAGCGCGTCCAAATCGGCGATGCGGATGAACGCCACATTTTCCATGGTCAGCACCCGCCGGGTGGAATATTCCCAAAAGACCTCCGGGATGCACACGCCGGGGTCGTCGGCAAAATCGGCGGCGAAATGTTCCGCGTTGTGTCCCTCTGCCTCAAAATCGAGTTCGCGCCCGGTAACGGCGGTGAATTCCTCCGCCAGCCAATCGAGGTTCACTCGGCGTTTGACGCGGGGATACCATTTCAGCCACCGGATAGCCAGACTGATTGCCGCCAAATCGGTTTCCACCATCTGCTCGATGCCGGGGCGCAAAACTTTCACCACCACCGGATGCCCGTCGCGCAGGGTGGCGGTGTATGTTTGCGCCAGCGATGCCGCCGCCAGCGGCTGGGGGTTGAACGACTCAAAGACGTCTTCCACCGGGCAGCCGAATTCGGCGGCGATGAGCGCCAGCACGGCGTCCAAATCGGCGGGGGGGACTTCATCCTGCAAATCCGCCAGCTCGCTGATGACCTCCACGGGCAGCACATCCACCCGGATGCTGAGGAATTGTCCCAACTTGATGAGCACGCCGCCCATATCGAGCGCAACCGCCCGAAATCGCCGCGCGATTTTTCGCCAGCGTTCAATGCCGGAACGGCGCGCACGACCGCGCAGCAGCGGGATTTTGCGCAGAAACAAATCCCACCAAATTACATGGACAAAAATTGTGGCGAAAAACCATACCAGTTTTCGATAGCGGGTTGCATTAAATGATGCGCGTTTGGTCACGGGGTTCAACGTTCTTTCAATAAAAATAACGATACGGGTTGCCATTGCGAGGCTCATGGAGCCGAAGTAATCTCCGCTGTGGGGGCGCAAAGATTGCTTCGCCGCGCTCGCAACGACATTTTACCCTGATTTGGCTGGATAGCTTCCAATAAAAAATGATTTTCTCTGTTGCAGATTGTAGCAGACTGTTGAAATTGTGGTAAATTTTATGATGCAATTTGCTTGACCAATGGCTCGGATGTGCTATACTTCCATAGTGTCCTCGAATTAAAAACTCATGCTAATCTTCAGGAGAACAGGTATGCAAGCCCCCCCGGAACGACTCGGATCATTTTATCTTGGCGCTGAATACGATTTAAAGACCGGCAAACCCACCAACGTCCCCATCAATTACGATGCCCGCGACCTGACCACCCACGCCGTCTGCGTGGGGATGACCGGCAGCGGCAAAACCGGATTGTGCATCGGATTGCTGGAGGAAGCGGCGGTGGACAATGTCCCCACGCTCATCATTGACCCCAAAGGGGATATGACCAACCTGCTGCTGCAATTTCCGGAACTGCGCCCCGAAGATTTTGAACCGTGGATCAATGCCGACGACGCGCGGCGCAAAGGGAAAACGGTGCAGGAATATGCCGCCGCCACCGCCGAATTGTGGCGCAACGGGCAAGCCGATTGGGGCATCACCCCCGACCGCATCCGGCGGCTGAAAGACTCCGGCGAATTCACCATCTACACCCCCGGCTCGGATGCCGGTGTGCCCATCAACATTTTGGGTAGTCTCGCCGCGCCCGGTCTCGATTTTTCCACCAACGCCGAAGCCATCCGCGAGCGCATCAATGGCACGGTGGTGGCGCTGTTGGGGCTGGTGGGCGTCAATGCCGACCCCATCCGCAGCCGGGAAGCGATTCTGCTGGCGAATATCTTCGAGTATTTTTGGGCGCAAAACGAAGATTTGGACTTGGCGAAATTAATCCTGTCCATCCAAAATCCGCCCGTGCGCCAAATCGGGGTGTTCGATGTGGATACTTTCTATCCCCAAAAAGACCGCTTCGACTTGGCAATGGCATTCAATAATTTGGTTGCCGCGCCGAGCTTCAAAAACTGGCTGATGGGGCAACCGCTGGATGTGGACACGATGATGTACACCCCCGACGGGAAACCGCGCCATTCCGTCTTTTACATCGCCCACCTGTCCGACAGCGAGCGGATGTTTTTTGTGACCCTGCTGCTGGAAAATGTGGTCACCTGGATGCGCCGCCAAACCGGCACCACCAGCCTGCGGGCAATTCTGTACTTTGATGAACTCTTCGGCTTTTTCCCACCCACCGCCGAGCCGCCTTCCAAGCGTCCCCTGCTCACCCTGCTGAAACAGGCGCGCGCGTTTGGGCTGGGTTGTGTGCTGGTCAGCCAAAACCCCATCGACATTGATTACAAAGGATTGACCAACGCCGGCACGTGGTTCATCGGCAAATTACAGGCGGAGCGCGATAAAGACCGCGTGCTGCAAGGGCTGAAAGGCGCCATCGCCGAAGCGGGCGGCAGTGAAAAAGTGGACTACGGCGAGCTGATAACCCAGCTCGACAGCCGGGTATTTCTGATGCACAACGTCCACGAAGACCGTCCGATAGTGTTCCACACCCGCTGGGTGATGAGCTACCTGCGCGGACCTCTCACTCGCCCCCAAATTGAACAATTGATGAAAGGGCGCAAAAAAACGCCGGGAACACCCGTCACCGCAGTGGCGTCATCCCCCACCACCACGCAGACCGCCGCCCCCGCCGCCGACACCGCACCCGAAGGCTTCAGCGCCATCCCGCCCGCGCTTGACCCCGCCGTGACGCAGGTTTTCTTCCCGGTGGAACAGAGCGAGCAAGCCGCTATCCGCAAAGCCACGCAGGATACCGGGCAATCGCCGGATGTTGAAACCACGCAATTGTTGTATGAACCCGCCATCGTCGGCAGCGCCAGCGTGCGCTTTGTTGACCGTCGCCGCAAAATTGACGAACAGACGCAGATGTTGCTGGTTGCGCCCGCGCCGGATGAACTGCGGGGGGTCGATTGGGACTCGGCGGAAAATTTCCCTCTTTCGCTGAACGACCTCGCCAGCGGGGCGGAACGGGTGGGGAAAGAGCAGGGACCGTTCTTCGCGCCCCTACCGGAAGCCGCCAACAGCGCCCGCGAGCTGAAGAGCATCGGCAAAGATTTGGCGGACTGGCTCTATTACAACAAACGGCTCGCCATCACCACCCATAAAACGCTGAAACTCTCGCAAATGCCCGGCGAATCGGCGCGCGCGTTCAAAATTCGGTTGCAACAAGCCGCCCGTGAGCGCCGCGATGCCGAGGTGGACAAACTGGCGGCAAAATACGAAACCAAAATCGACCGGCTGAAAGACCGTCTGCGCCGCAAAGAGCGCGAACTCGCGGAGGATGAAGCGGATTACAACGCCCGCAAACGCGAGGAAATCGTCGGCATCGGGGAAAGTGTGGTCGGCTTTTTCATGGGGCGACGCAGCACCCGCGCCATCAGCCGAGCGTCCACCAAACGGCGGCTGACCACCAAAGCCAAGATGGATATTGAAGATACGAAAGAAGAAATTGCGGACATCAAAGCCGATATTGCCGAGCTGGAAGCGGAACTGAAAGAAGCCACCGACGAAATCACCGAACGGTGGGTGTCCGCGCTGGACGAACTCAGCACCGAGGAGATTGCCCCCCGTCGCACCGACGTGAATGTGCGGCTGGTGGCGCTGGCGTGGCTGCCCTCGTGGCGGATTATCGCCGGCTCGCAGGTGTTCACCGTGCCCGCGTATCCGCAACCGGTGGATGAATAACATTTCCGCAAGAGCAGACCATTGTGTCTGCCCTGCGTTTCTCACCTCAAACCTTGTACTTTCCACGGCGCATGCTACACTATCCCCAAATAAATTTATCGGTGGATTATGAGCGAAAAACCATATTTGAAAGCGTTATTTGAAACGCTCGTTTATAACGAAAACGGCGAACCGGTCGGGGTGGCGTATCTGGGTGGAAATGCCCATTATGTCATCCCCGATGACGGCTTCAACCGCCACGTGGAAGCCGAATTCATCGACCGGCAGGTGATGACGTGGCTGCAAAAACAAATGCTCAGCAATAAAGATATGGTCACGGAAGGCGTGATGTCCATGCTGGGCAAAGATGATCTGTTCACCAAAGCGATGATTGACGCTTCCATCAAAAATATTGACGCGATGATGGACGAAGGCATCCCCGATGATGCGCGAATGTGGCTGGGAATGATGGGCTTCAAAATCATCGTGAACGTGCATGGTGACGTGGTGAAGATTGACGCCCCCGCGCAGGAACTGCCGCCCGATTAATCCCCCCCTGACTGCAACCGCCGCACCAACCCCGACCACCGTTTGCTGACCCGATTGTTCCGCACCGCCATAGCGATGGCTTTGCGCGTGCCGACCAAAATCACCATCTGTTTGGCGCGGGTGACGGCTGTGTACAGCAAATTGCGCTGAAGCATCATATAATGCTGGGTCATCATCGGCAGCACCACAATCGGGTACTCGCTCCCCTGCGATTTGTGCACCGACATCGCATACGCCAGCGTCAATTCATCCAACTCGCTGAATTCATAGCGCACCGGACGGTCGTCGAACTGCACCACCGCTTCGCCATCCTCCAAGTTTATCGCCAAAATAAACCCGATGTCCCCATTGTAAACATCTTTATCGTAATTGTTGCGCAGTTGCAGCACTTTATCCCCGGCGCGAAAAAGCCGACTTCCCGCCTGATATTCCGTCACCCCCGCCCGTTTCGGGTTGAGCGCGTCCTGTAGCAGTTCGTTGAGCTTCGCCACCCCCACCGAACCCCGGTGCATCGGCGCGAGCACCTGAATATCGCGGAAGGCGTCCGCGCCGAATTTGCGGGGGACGCGGTTCCGCACGATGTCCACCACCAACGGCGCGGCAAGGTCGGGGTCTTCTTTGCCGAAAAAGTAGAAATCGGTTTTGTCTTTGGGGAACAGCGGAAACTCCCCGCGATTAATGCGGTGGGCGTTGGTGATGATGGTGCTGTCCCGCGCCTGCCGAAAAATAACATCCAAGCGGACGGTGGGCAGCACTTCGCTGGCGAGCATATCGCGCAGCACATTCCCCGCCCCCACCGAGGGCAGTTGGTCGGCGTCGCCCACAAAAAGGACGTGCGTGCCGGGGGCAATCGCCTTCAGCAGATTGTTCATCAGAATCAGGTCAACCATACTCACTTCATCCACAATGAGAATGTCCGCAACCAGCGGATTTTCCCGATTCCGCTTAAATTTGAACCCCTCGCCGGGGTCAACTTCCAGCAGTCGGTGGATGGTTTTGGCTTCGTGTCCGGTGGTTTCAGTCATCCGCTTGGCGGCGCGTCCGGTCGGCGCGGCGAGCAGAATGCGCTTCCGTTTCGCCGCCAGCACCCGCAAAATGGCGCGGATGGTGGTTGTTTTCCCCGTGCCGGGTCCTCCGGTCAGCAGACAAACGCGCTCGGTGAGGGTGGTTTTCAGCGCGTCGAATTGGCGGTCTGCCAGCGTCATCCCCTCTTTTTGACGGATGAATGTCCGCATCTGCGCCCAATCGACCGTTTCAAATTCCGCCAGCGCATCGGGAACATCCGCAAATTGCAGATGCCGCAACCGGCGCGCCACCCCCACTTCCGCGCGGTGAAAGGGCGTCAGGTACACCGCGGTCGGCTCATCGTCGGCGAAGGTTTCCAGCACCACCCGTTCCTGCGTCGCCAGCGCGTCAATCTCCGTTTCGATGAGCGGCGCGGGTTGCGTCAGCAGCTTTTCCGTTTCCGCCACCAGCAGCGGACGGGGCAAATAGACGTGCCCCTCGTCCGCCTTCGTTTTCAAAATATGCTCCAGCCCCGCCTGCAAACGGGCGGGCGCGTCCGGGGCAATGCCCAAATTGCGGGCGATGGTATCCGCCGTGATGAAGCCGATGCCGTAAATGTCCTGCGCCAGCCGATAGGGGTCGGTCTGCACCACCGCAATCGATTCATCCCCGTAGGTTTTGTAAATTTTCACCGCCAGTCGCGTGGAAACATTGTGACTCTGCAAAAAAATCATAATGTCTTTGATGGCTTTTTGCGCTTCCCACGCTTCGGCAATGATTTTCACCCGATGGGGACCCACGCCGGGAACTTCCGTCAGCCGTTTGATGTCGCCGTCAATCACATCGAGGGTATAGGTGCCGAAATGCTCGGCGATGCGCCCGGCGGTCACGGGTCCAATCCCCTTTATCAGCCCGGAGCCGAGATATTTGCGGATGCCCTCGACGGTGGCGGGGCGTTCTTCCACATAATTTTCCACCACAAACTGCTCGCCGTAGGTTTTGTGGGTTTTCCACTGCCCCGTTACGCGCAAAACCGCGCCGGGCTGCACGCTCGCCATATTGCCGACAATCGTCAGCAGGTCGTACCGTCCGCGCACGGACAGTCGGGCGATGGTGTAGCCGTTCTCTTCATTTGAAAAAACAATACGTTCAACTGTGCCGCGTAGGGTTTCCATAGACTCTCCGCATAGTATTTTACACCAATTTTGCGGTACAATAAATTATCGGAACAGAAAAGGGGGCGTTCCGGTTTCGGGGCGGATTTGGAAAAAATTCGCCGCCGCACTTGCGAGTGTTTTAGTTTTAAGCCTCGAATTAAAATTCAAGGCTCAGAGCTGAAGCCGACTTAAGTCGGCTTGGGCTTTTAGCCCGGAAATTCATTTCCGGGTCAAAATGCGCCCGACCTGTATTTGGAATTTTACGCCAATAGCTGAAGGATGCCGAAATGCCACTGGTATGCCCGAAATGTTCAAACCCATCGCTTGCCATCAGCGTCTCATTGGAAATGAAGGGAGATGCGCAATGGGATGAAATCGCCGTGCAAGCGGTGAACTGCGCCGAGTGCGGATTTTCGGGCGGGGCGGTGTATCTGGAATCGCGGCGGGGCGCGCCGGACAGCGAAACGGTGGTACACACCGGCTACCCCCTCCCGGCGGAGGATGCCGCCGCGTGGCGGGAGATGCTGCACACCTGCCCCGCACCCCGAAACGCCGCCTGCGATTGCGCCGCGCACCGGCAACTCAACCGGCGCAGCCCAAACGGCGTCTGGGAACTGCCCGCCGTGTTCGACGGCGCAACCGGTTTTCCAATCGTCTTCCGCCACTGAAAGGAATTTTGCCATCGGCAGCGCAATTTACTACAATAAATATACACATCAGACACAGGGAACATATGAACGCTAACGAATTTTTAGCCGCTTACAACGCCGGTCAACGTGAATTCAAACAAATCATCCTCAAAAATGCAGATTTAACCAATGCCCAACTGAAAGGAATCAACCTTTTCGGGGCGAATTTAACCGGCACGCAACTTTCCACCGCCCAACTCGGCGATGCCAATTTGGTGAATGCCCTGCTGGTTGAAGCCAATCTGGAAGCCGCGAACCTCAGTTGGGTTAATTTGGAACGGGCAAATCTGACCGGCGCGAATTTGCGGCGGGCACTGCTGGTGATGGCAAACTTGAAATTCACCACGCTCACAGGGGCGAATTTATCATACGCCAGCATGGGCGTGGTCAATTTGACCAGCGCCAACCTTCAAAATGCCGATTTGAGTTACGTTGATTTGAAAGAAGCCGACCTCACCGGGGCGGATTTGCGCGGCGCGAATCTGGAAGGGGCAAATTTGGAAGAGGCGACGCTGTGCTACACCAATCTGGAAGGCGCGAACCTGAAAAACGCCAACCTCACCGAGACGGATTTATCGAATGCCGTATTGGGCACTTTCTTCCGCCGCGCAAAACTGAAGCACGCCGTTTTCCGCAATACCATCATGCCCGACGGGTCATTCGCCGGGCAAGCATGATTGTGCCGGCGGTACTATTGCCCCAATTGTCAAAATTTCAAACTCTGGTATAATTGAAGTATTGACATAATTATTGCAACAGTCCGGGGCTAATTTTATGAAACGCTGGCAAGTTTTACTTTTAGTGATTATGGCGCTTTTGGCAACACTGCTGTTCTGCGGCGTGCTAGCCGTCAGCCGAGCGGTGTTCTCCACTTCACCCATCAACGTGACCACCGAGGCAAAC
>CAZMXX010000094.1:0-11077 GCA_964570315.1 uncultured Anaerolineaceae bacterium
CCAGAGATCCAGTAGATAATCCAAAAATTCAGCCGGCGGTAGCGAATGGGAAATGCGAGTGGTGGACGGAATCAGCACCGGCGGATCGAATTGGTGGCGGATGTCGAAGGCCGGCAGCATCATAGCGTGCGCTTCCTGACTGTCGGCGGGGTCGAGGCAGGGAATGCGCGCGAATTTGGCGTAATTGCGAGTATCCTGCTCATTCTGCGACGAGTGCATCTGCGGGTCGTCGGCGGAAATGACGACCAGCCCGGCTTCCGCGCCGGTCATGGCGGCGTAAAAAAGCGCATCGGCGGCGACATTCACCCCGACGTGCTTCATGGTCGCCAATGCGCGCCGCCCGGCGTATGCCGCGCCGATGGCGGCATCGAGCGCGACCTTTTCGTTGGGCGCCCATTCGGCGTAAATGCCGGGATAGCGGGCGAAATTCTCCAGAATTTCGGTGCTGGGCGTGCCGGGGTAACCGGACGCGAAGGTCACGCCCGCCGCCCACGCGCCGCGCGCGATGGCTTCGTTGCCGGAAAGCAAATCTTTCTGGCGTTTGTCTGTCATACCAAACCTCCTCAACACAAAAAAAGACGCGACACGGCGCATCTCGATTTTCGTTCGGGAAAGACTGCGCCGTCTCCGTATATTTTGTGCGGACAAACAATTTTTGCCCACAATCATTGTGCGCACTGCACACAACCACTCATGTTTTAAACAATTTCCGGGGGTTTGTCAAAAATTCGAGGGGGTTTCGCGGCGATATAATTCCCGCAAACGAAGATAGGTTTTGAACATATACCACGCCATCAGCCCGCACAATTGCAGCCCGCGCCAGCCGTCCCGATAGCCTTTCAGCGACACATAGCGGCGGTAAAATTCGCGCAGGGGCATGGAAAGATACGTCCACGGTTTGGCGCGCACGCCTTTTTTGTGCAGGATTTGCGCCTCATATGTTAGATACCGATTTTGTTTCAGACGAAAATGCGCCAGCGATTCATAGTTGAAATGAATCAAATGCTCGGTGAGCGTCGCCTCCGCGCCGTCCAGTTCCGCAAATTCGTGGACTTCGCGGGTGGGGTCGTAATGCGCGCTGCCGATTTTGAGCAGCCGCAACTGGGCATCGGGATACCAGCCGCCCCCTTTCATAGTGTGCCCCCACATCACATTGAAACGGGGAACCCACCAGCCCACTTCGGGGCGTTCGGCAATCACCCGCCGAATTTCCGCACCGAGTTCGGGGGTGGCGCGCTCGTCGGCATCGATGAAAAAGACCCAATCCGCGCCGTGAGCGGCGGCATCGTCCAGCGCCAAATTCCGATTGACGGAAAAGTTGACGAAATCGTGCTGGCTGATGAGCGCGCCCTTTTCCCGCGCAATCTCCACCGTGCCGTCGTCGCTGAATGAATCCGCCAGCATCACGGCATCCGCCCACGGCACACTGTCAATGCACGCGGCGACGTGTTTCGCTTCATTTTTCGCCAAAATCACGGCGATGAGTTTCGGGGTTTCAGGTTTCAAGTTCAAGGTTTCAAGTTTCAGGGTTACAGGGTTGCACAAGGCTTCAGGGTTGCAGGGTTTCAGGGTTGCAAAGTAGCCCCTTGCCACCTTGCTACCCTGCAACTCTGCAACCCTGCTACCTTGTTTACTACCTTTGCCAAATTTCCACCACCCGCCGACATGCTACCGCCAGTTCGGGATATGCCCGCGCTTTGCGTTTCATTCCCCACCGAACAATCTGCTGCGCCAGCCGAAACTTCCAGCCGCGATACCGCAGACGGTAAAAACGATGGCGGCTCTGCCACAGGTTGAGGAAGGATTCCGCGCGGATTTGCCCGGTACTTTGTCCCCCATAATGCACAATTCGCGCCGAAGGAACGCAATACGCCACCCATCCCCGCGCTTTGATGCGCCACGCCCAATCCACCTCTTCCACATACATCCGATACGCCTCATCCAGCAGCCCCGCCTGCCGCACCGCTTCCGCGCGCACCAGCATCGCCGCGCCGAGCGGGTGGTCAATGGGGAACGGCTCGCCGCGCTCATACCAATCGCGGGGGTATCTGCCGTTGAGCGGGCTGTCGTACAGCCGCCCCGGCAGGGGGAGCAGCTCAATCGCCAGTTGCCACAAACCGGGGAAATGATACGCCCCGTGCTGAAATGTGCCGTCGCCAAATTGCAAATTTGCGCCAACAATGCCGATGGTCTCGCCGGTGTGCAGAAAATCCATCATCGCCCGCAACGCGCCGGGCTTGACAATGGTATCGGGGTTGAGCAAAAGGATGGCATCCGGCTGCGAGTCAATCCGCGCGGGAAAACCAAGCGCCCGCAGTGCGGCGTTGTTGCCCGCCGCAAAACCGAGGTTCTTTTCCCCGGCGATGAGCCGCACCTGCGGAAATTCATCGCGCACCATCTGCGGCGTGCCGTCGCGGCTGGCATTGTCCACCACCCAAATTTCCACATCCAGCACGCTATCGCGGGCGTCCGCCAGCACCGAGAGCAGACAATCGCGCAGTAATGCTTTTACGTTCCAACTGACGATGATGATGGCTAAACGCATATTGAGAGAGACAGGGATAGGGATAGAGATGGAGTATTCTCACCCTATCCCTATCCGTTTTTATCCAAAGTTTTCCTGCAAAAATGCCAAGTCGAGTTCGGGGTACACGGGATATTTTTCCAGCAGTGCCGCAATCCGCGCTTTGGCTTCGGTGCGGATGGCATCATCCAGCACATAGCGCGCTTTGCTCTGCTTGCCCGCATTTTTCCCGCTTTCAATGATGGCGGGAACAGTGTTCGCCAGCACCAGTTTGATGATGGCGGCAATTTCTTTCATCTCATCCGCGCCCATACCGAGCGTGGTCGTCGCCGGTGTGCCGATGCGCAAGCCACTGGTGTACCACGGTCCATTGGTGTCGAAGGGGAGCGCATTCCGGTTGAGGGTCATCCCCACTTCCCGCAGCACACTTTCGCCCTGCCGCCCGTTCAGCCCGAAGGGGCGCACGTCAATGAGCAGCATGTGGTTGTCCGTGCCGCCGGTGGCGACGGTCATCCCCTCGGCGATGCAGGCGGCGGCGAGGGTGCGGGCATTTTCCACCACTTTGGTCGCATAGGTTTTGAATTCCGGTTTCGCCGCTTCGGTGAACGCCACCGCTTTGGCGGCAATCATATGCGGCAACGGACCGCCGATGACAATCGGGCAGCCTTTGTCCACATATTCCGCGAATTCCTGTGTGCAGAGCACCATCCCGCCGCGCGGACCGCGCAGGGTTTTGTGGGTGGTGGTGGTGACGACGTGCGCGTGCGGCACGGGGTTGAAGTCGCCCTCGAATGCGCCCCCGGCGACCAGCCCCGCGAAGTGCGCCATATCAACCATGAAGACCGCGCCGACGCTGTCGGCAATTTCACGCATGCGGCGGAAATTGATGGCGCGCGGATAGGCGCTGTATCCCGCCAGCAGAATGAGTGGCTTCACTTCTTTTGCCATCGCTTCGAGTTCATCGTAATCGAGCAAGCCCGTTTCACGGTTGACGGTGTAGGTGTAAGCGTCGAACATCTGCGCGGAAATATTGAAGCGGTAGCCGTGGGTCAGATGCCCGCCGGAATAATAATCCAGCCCCATCAACCGTTGATTGCCCAGTTTGGCGCGGATGGTGTCCCAATCTTCGCGGGAAAGATGGGAGGGGTTCATATCGCCCAGTTCCTCCAGTGCGGGCGTTTCCACCCGCGCGGTGAGGATTGCCCAATAGGCAATCAGGTTGGCGTCCGCGCCGCTGTGCGGTTGAACATAAGCGTGTTCCGCGCCGAAAATTTCGCACGCTTTTTGCGCGGCGTAACTTTCCACGTCATCCACGTTGTCGCAACCGGCGTAAAAACGATGTCCGGGGAAGCCTTCGGCGTATTTGTCGGTGAACAGGTTGCCCATTGCCAATTGAGTCGCCAGCGAGGAATAGTTTTCGCTGGCGATGAGCTTCAGGTTGGCGCGCTGGTCTGCCAATTCCTGCACAATGGTGCGGGCGACATTCGGCGCGACCCGTGAAACTTCGGTCAGATTGGCGATGTATGCCAAAAACGCGGTGTTGATATTCTCCGGCGCGGTTTTGGCGAGGTACGATTGAATGGGGTTGGTCATGGTGTGTCTCCTTTAAAAGTTGCAGAGTTGCAAGGTTGCAGGGTTGCAGGGTTGCAACTTTGCGACGCTGTTACCCTGCAACTTTGTCTCAAAAACCAATATTAATCGGGGTGGGGTCAACATGGTCGTTGAAGGCATCAATCGCCACATCTTCATGGATTAATCCCGCCCAAAAATAGACCGCATCTTTATTGCCCAGCGGCACATCATTCAACTGAATGGTGCCGGTGACGATGGCGCGCTGTCCGGGCATCAGGTAATATTCGGTGTTCCCGTTGATGGTGCGCTGTTCCAGCTCGTCCAAATTGCCGACCGCCCAACGATACGGGTAGGCGTAACTCGGATTGCCCTCAAAATCAATGCCCACCCGCCACACGCCGGACGACTGCGGAAAGCCGAGCGTGTTGAAATTTTCCTCGCTGGCATAATGCGCCCCGGAACTGGGTCCGATGGTGCGAATGGGCACATCGCCGAAATTTTCCACCGTCAGCGTGAAAGCGATGGTCTGCCCCAGCGGCACCACTTTATCGCCCGTGGCGGGGTTGTAGAAATCCACCGTTCCACCGACAATATCCGCGCGGGGAACGCCCCCTTCGGCGATGGTGAGCGTGTCCGTCACCACCGTGCGGTTGCCCACCGTGTCCACCGCTTCGGCGCGGATGATGTACGTGCCATCGGGCGGGGGTTCCGCGCCCAAATCCACCCCGCCTTCATAATCGTAGGTGTGAAAACCGGGGTCGCCCGGCTCAACATTCCGCTCTTTTTCCTCAATGGGATAGCGAGTTTCGCCATCGAGGGCGATGAGATAAACCTGCACATCGGCTTTTTTGGTCAGATAATAATTGATGGTCACGCGGTCGTTGATGCCGTCGCGGTTGGGGGTAAACTCTTGGGGATAGACGCTGAAGCCCTGAAACTCCGGTCGGGTGGTATCAGCGTTTTGCAGGGTGAGCGTGCCGTCCACCTGCGCCGATTGCCCGTTGTCGTCCACCGCTTCCACCACCCAGGTGTATTGCCCGTCGGGGAGCATTGCGCCGTCAACCACGCCTCCAAAATCCACCCGATAACTGCCGGTGGAACGGCGGTTGCCATGGCGAAAATAGTGTTTCTCGCCGGCGGCATCTATCAGATAAATTGATAAATCTGCACTGCGGGAAAGTTTGTAGCTGAAGCGAGCCACATCGTCAATGCCGTCGGCGTTGGGGGAAATGGTGTCCAAACTGACCGACACATCATACAACAGCGGACGCCCGCTGCTGCACGCCGAAAATACAGCGGCGACGGCAATGCTCATCAATAAAAAGCCAATTCGTTTGAAGCGCATAGAATCAAAACCTCGGAAAGCGGTGCGAAGAGCCGCCATATTCTACCAGCGGGAAAGTGTACCACAGGATATAAATTTTGGCACGATTGCGGACCGAAAATTCGGCGGGCGGTTACGGCGCGGATGGCGACAACGGTTGCTTTTGCGGCAGCGTCACAATGAAGCGCGAACCTTCCCCCGGCGTGCTTTCGGCGCGGATGGCGCCGCGATGCCGCTCAACGATTTTCCGGCACAACGCCAGCCCCACGCCTGTGCCCTCAAATTCGGTGCGGGCATGCAGGCGCTGAAAAACGCCGAAGATTCGGGTGGCATATTCCTGCTCAAAACCGATGCCGTTGTCGGCGATGGTGAGGTGGCACATCGGGCGGGGCGTGTCGGTCTCCGGGTCACAATTCGAGCTGATATGGATTTCCGGCGGCACACCCTCCCGATGGAATTTGAGCGCGTTCCCCAGCAAATTTTGAAAGAGTTGCCGCATCTGCATGGGGTCGGCTTCAATGGTGGGCAGTTCATCCACCGTGATGGTCGCCCCCGTTTCGGTGATGCGCGCCTCCAAATCCTGCAACACCCCTTCCATCACTTCCGACAGATTGATGGCGGAAAAGGGTCTCGCGCCGGTGGTGACCCGCGAGAAGGTCAGTAAATCGTTTATGAGCAATTTCATGCGGCGGGCGGCACTGTCCATGCGCCGCAGGTAATCGCGCCCGGTATCATCCAGTATATCACCATATTTGGCTTGCAAACGTTCGCCAAATATCTGAATTTTCCGCAATGGTTCCTGTAAATCGTGCGAGGCGACGTAGGCGAAATCTTGTAGCTCGCGGTTGCTGCGCTCCAGTTCGGCGGCATATTTTTGCAGCGACAACTCCGCTTGCTTGCGCTCGGTGATGTCCTGCGCAATGACCAATTGCGCGGATTTGCCATCAAAGGTGACGGACATCGCGGTGACCATCACATCCAGAATGCTCCCGTCAAAACGTTGCATTTTCGTTTCCGTCACCCGCACCGCATTCGGTTTGAGCATCGCCATCCGCTGCAACTCATGAAATTTGGGGTGTTCTTCGGGCAGCAGAAAATCGGTGAGGGTTTTATCGGCGAAATCGGCAATGGATTTTGCGCCGTGCATCTCAATTGCCGTGCGGTTCAAATAGACATACTTTCCGGCGCGATGCACAAAAATCGGCACGGGTGAATTTTCCACCAACGTCCGATACCGCCGCTCGCTCGCTTGCAGGGAAAGGGCGGTGCGTTCGTGCTGCGCCACTTCATCCGTCAGTTCGCGCGTGCGCAGGCGGACTTCCCGCCGCAAAATCAGCGCGATGACCGCCAGCAGCACCCCCAGCACACTTGCCACCCCCAAGCTCCACAGCAACCAGCGCGGAAAACGGGTGATGGATGTTCCCCCGCCGAGCCAGCGGTCAAGGGAACGGTAATACGCCGAATTGGGGTCGGATTTCAACACCCGCATCCGATTGTCGATAGCGTTCAGCCAATCGTGGTGTCTGCTCTTCGGCGCGGCGAACAAAATTTCAACGGGGTTGAGCACAATCGGCGATTTTTTCACCTCGAAATCCTGCTCGTTCATCAACCCGAAAAAACGATTGGTGAGTCCGGCATCCGCCCGCCCATCCGACACCATCCGCAGCACCTCGCGGTAATTTTTCGCATTCACATACAGCACCGGCATTTGAAAATCCTTCAACAATGCCTGCAAACGAATGTAATAAATATCGTTGGTCAGCACAGCGATTTTTTTATTCCGCAAATCCAAAAACGATTGAATGTCGGAGTCGGATGCCACATAAATTTGTCCCCAATTGACCAGCAGTGTCTCCGATGAAAAATCGTATATTTCGGCGCGTTCATCCGAATAGGCGATGGGACCCAGCAAATCGAGTTTTCCGGTTTCCAGCATGTCCAAACACGCCGACCAATCGCAGGCGACAAAATCAATATTCCACCCGTTTGCCGCCGCCACATCGCGCAAAACATCCGCATAGATGCCCTGCGGCACACCGTTTTCATCCACAAAAGAGAGGGGTTCATTCTCATAGATGCCCACTCGCACCGATGTTTGCGCCCCGGCAACCGACCAGCCCAGCAAAAGTATGATGGTTGCCAATAGCATTGATAGTTTCACCCGCATCCGTTTCTCCCGCAGCCGTGCGCTGCACATAACAATGTGCCAACAAATTTGCTCGATTGTTGCACATAGATTATACTCTCAACCCGAGTGTAAAATCAACGTTTGATGCGTGAATTTTTTGAAGGAGACCGGATAATGGCGAAGAAAAAAGGAGTCCGCATTTTGGTGAAAATGCGCAGTACCGAGACTTCTCATGTATATTGGACTGAAAAGAATCGTCGCAATGACCCCCAGCGGATTGAATTGCGCAAGTATGATCCCATTGCGCGCAAGCACGTGATGTACCGAGAAGCAAAATAGGTTACACCATGAGCGTTCAAATAAAGCAGGGCTTTTGAGCTTCTGCTTTTTTTTTGCCCAAAATCAGATTGACGCGGCGAGGAATACGGGGTAAAATCTCGCCAGACGAATTCGCTCTCTCCCCGGCAATACACAACCGAGGTGCACACAGTGTACACGCAATCCGTTGAAGACTACCTGAAAACCATTTACGATTTGCAAACGAAACATGGCACGGTCTCCACCACCATGCTGGCAGACCATCTCGCCGTTGCACCGGCATCCGTCACCGGCATGCTCAAAAAGCTCGCCGAAATGCGACTGGTGGATTACGCACCCTATCAGGGGGTGACCCTCACCGCAGCGGGCGAAAAAATCGCGCTGGAAGTGGTGCGCCATCACCGGCTGATTGAACTCTATTTGGCGGAAGCGCTCGGCGTGCCGTGGGATAAAGTCCACGAGGAAGCCGACAAATGGGAGCACATCCTCTCGGAAGAAATTGAAGACCGGATGGACGCGGTGCTCGGACACCCCACCACCGACCCGCACGGTGCCCCCATCCCCAACCGGCAGGGCGAAATGGGCGAATGGGAACGCATCCCGCTCACCGATTTGACCGCCGGACAATCCGCCACCATCGCCGAAGTGAGCGACCACGACCCCGCCCTGCTGCGCTACCTCGGCGAAATGAACCTCTACCCGAAAACCCCCATCACCGTGCTGGCTGTCGCCCCCTTTGAGGGACCCTTCACCATCCGGCAAGGCGAAACGGAACACGTGCTGGGGCGCGAAGTCGCCGGATACATCTTCGTCACCGACGTGGTATGAACCATGCGCCAATCTGCGTTCCCTCTGCCACGCCTGCTCGTCTCGCTGCTGGTTCTGGCGGTGCTGGTCAAGCTCATTTCCTTCGGGATGATATGGGCAGGGACACAAATATTGCCCGCCTGCGACCCCTGCCGCACGGAAAATTTCTTCTACCCCCCCTATCACACCTCCCCGCTGGCAAACGCCCTCCAACCGTGGGACACCCAGCACTACCTTTTTTTGGCGGAAAAAGGCTATCGCCCCGACCAGCCCGGCAACGCCTTCTATCCGTTGCTGCCAATTTTACTGCGCGCAACGGCATTTCTTTTCGGCGGCAACACCTTCATCGGCGGCTTGGTGCTGGCGAATATGATTTCACTGGCGGTCATTGCATTCTTTTTTCGGGTGGCGGCACATTATACCAATCCCGAAACGGCATTTTCCGCCGCGTTAATTTTACTCGCATTCCCCACCGCATTTTTCTTCAATTTCATTTACACCGAAGGGTTATTTCTACTGCTGGTACTGCTGGCATTTGACGCGGTTCAGCGTAAAAATATTGGGCTGATGACCTTGAGCGCGGTATTGTTGCCGCTGACGCGCCCCGTCGGTATATTGCTCAGCGTGCCGTTGGGGATGATATTATTGACTACGCGCAAGTCACCCGCGCGACGCACGTGGGTGACGGGGGCAGCCCTACTGAGCGGCTTCGCCCTCGGCGTGGCGGGATATTTTCTGCTGATGTGGCGACAAACAGGCGACCCATTCGCCGGATTGGCGGCGCAACGCTTCTTTTTTTCCAACTACAGCCTGCAAAACCTACTGAACCCGCCGGCATGGATTGACCGGAACTTCATCCACATCACCTTCACTTTGCACGGCTTCAACACCAGCGCCCTGAACCGTATATTTTTCCTCGCCTTTTTGGGCGGGCTGGCACTGGTTTGGCGCAAGCTCCCGCCGGAACTCACCGTGTACACCGCGCTCATCGGGCTGACACCCGCCCTTTCCGGCGAACTGGATTCGTTTCCGCGCTATATGTTGGCAGCATTCCCCATCTTCATCGCGCTGGGGATGACCTTTCCCCGCCGCAAGCTGGCGCGGTGGCTCATTCCGTCGGCGGCGGTGCAGATGATTTTTCTGCTGGCGCACAGCCTCAATTATTGGGTGGCTTGAGAATTTTTTCAAAGATGATGGCGGTGTCATCCCGATAAACTTCCCGCCAGCGCGGGGATTGCGCGACGGCGGCGACCAATTCAGGGGTGGCAACGGGATTGAGCATTAATACCCCCACGCCCGTCGCGTCGAGCCGCGCCGCCCAATCAGCGCGGGCGGCGGCAATGGCGCGGTAATCATCCCACTGCGACAGCGGATACAGCTCAAATCGGGTATCAATCCACACCGGACGCTCCGGCAGGGCGAAAATCAGATAGCTGGAAAAAGCCAAGTCGTGCCACAACCCGGCGGGGAGTTCGGGGTGGTCGGCGAGCCATTGCGCCGCCGCAACGGGCGTGTCGGGCGACAGCACCGGCGGCGCGTCCACCCACCAGCCCGCTCGCACCCCCGGCAAAAACATCAGGGGCAGGATGACGAACAGCGCCAGAAATGCGCCGTTCAACGCGGGAATGCCGCGCGTTTCAGCGCGGAAACGGGGGGGAATGACGGGCGCGAGCAGTTTTGCGGCGATGGGCGCGGCAACCAACGCGAACCAAATTCCGTACCGCACCGCCGACAGCCCCATCGCGCCGAAGCCCGCCAGCCACAACCATTCCGCGCCGGAGAGTCGAACGTTTCCCCGCCGCATCTGCCAGCCGATGAGGACTGCCAGCCCCCCCAGCACCGCGAAAAAAAGCGCCCCCTGCCACGTCCCCCACGTGGGCGATTGCCATTCCGCGCCCAATTGCTGGCTGGCGGGATTGCGCAACAGCGTCCACACGTATTGCCACGCGCCCCATCCGCGCGGATTAAGCAGGCTGGCAAGGGTCATCATCCCCAGCGATATTGCCAGCGGTTTGCGCGCCCCGCCGCCCCCCACCAACGCCGCCCCCAGTAGCAGAAACCCCAGCACAAAAGAGCCATGCAGGTTCACCCACAGCACCATCAGTCCGAAAAACCACCACGGGTGCGGGCGCTCTCCGCGCAGCCAGCGCCACAATTCCCACAACATCAGCGCGAACAGGGGATACGCGAAAAGTTGCGGGCGCATCGCCCAATTATTGCTCCCCATCATTGCCGCCCCAAAAGCGACCACCGCTCCCCACCGGCTGCCCGCGCAGGCACGCCATGCCATACGCCCAACCAGGGTGAAGTTTGCGACCAGAAGTCACGCCCCGCCCCGCAACCGCCCGGGGGGCCGCAGTAGCGGATGACTACCACGTCACCGGGGTTGATTTCGCCGCCAAGG
>CAZMXX010000095.1:0-4205 GCA_964570315.1 uncultured Anaerolineaceae bacterium
GTCGAGCGCGCCATTGAGGAGGGAGGTCGTTAATGGCGAAGGTCATACCTATCGGTCAGCCCGCAAACGACTCGGAACGTCAGGCTATCGGCTTCCTCCGTGATCGTCTGCCGGATGGTTGGCTCATCTTCCACAACTTCGAGATGCGCCAAGGGGAGGAAGTGTTCGAGATCGACCTCGCGATCCTCTCTCCTCACGCAGTCTATCTGGTGGATATCAAGGGCACGCGGGGACTGATCGATGTGTATGGCTCCAAGTGGTACCCGGAAGGACGCCAGCCCTTCCATTCACCGTTGGCCAAGCTCCGCAATCACGCCAAGACCATGGCCACCATTATCCGGGAGAGCAACCCGGGGCTTACCGATCTGCGCAAGGCCCATGTCCATGCCACGGTACTGCTGACCGCCGATGACGCCGCGATCAACGACCCGACAGGAATCGACGGTCCGGATGTGACCGACTTCAAGCGCTGTCTGAAATACTTCCGTGACACCAGCCGCATTCCCGCGGGCCGGCTCGATAACATCAGCCGTTTCCATTCCCAGATCATCAAAGCCATTCAGGGCAAGGCCAAGCCCAAAAGCGCCGCTTTGGTATTCCGCGACTGGCAGGTGGTAGAGAAACTCGGCGGCACCGACCGTTTTACCGAATATCTCGCCAAGCACAACCTTTTGGGCAAGAGCGGTGGCATGGCCCGGTTGCGGGTCTATCAGGCCGATCCTGATCAGGATGAAGCGGCCCGAAAAGAAGAATTCAAGAAGATCAGCAACGCTTACCGAGCTGTTGCTCACATGCCCACGCATGCGAACGTGCTTGCGGTCAAAGACCTTTTTGTCAACGACGATGAAGATAAGGTTGTGTTGGTCACAGAGGACGTGGCTGGACAGGCCCTCCGCCAGCACATCAATAAGGCAACGCTGGCTCTGACTTTCGACCAGAAACTTCAGGTCATGCGAGATGTGCTGGATGCGCTGGATCACGCCCACAGACACGAGGTGATCCATCGGAATCTTACGCCTGACGCTATTATCGTCACCAAGGGCGGTCAGGCCAGGGTCACGGCCTTCGACTTCGCCCGGGTGGGCAAGAACCGCACCTCCACCATCGCCGAGCAGATCGTGGATGACCTGGATGTCAGTTACCAGGCCCCGGAGTGTTTCAAGGACCCGACACAGGCCAGCATCGCATCGGACCTCTATGCCACCGGGCTTATATTCTATGAATTGCTGACCGGTGAACTGCCCTTTGAGAATGTGGATCAGATGATGGAGGCGGACGGCAAGTTCCCTGTTCAGCCTTCCGCGCACAAACCGGATCTGCCCAAGGGCATAGACGAATGGTTGCAGAAATTCTGCGAATTTGACCCGGAGGATCGCCACACGAGCGCCGCCGTGGCCAGAAAGGCGCTGGATGACCTGATCCTGCCGGAGGCCAAGGATGAGTCCGCAGCCGTGCTGAGCGGCCCGGTAGAGCCGGCACAGAAGATCCCCGATGACCTGACCAATCTGCCCCAGGATTTCATTCTGGCCGACCGTTTCCGAATCCAATCGAAGCTTGGTAGCGGGGGCTTCGGTGTGGCCTACAAGGTGTTTGATTCTCTAGGCGATGTGGTTCGCGTTATCAAACTGGTGACCAGGGACCGTCGAAGCGTCTATGAACGCCTGCGTCGGGAGTACAAGACCCTTACCAACCTGCCCGATCATCCGCATGTGGTGAAAGTAGTATGGGCAGATCGCATGGGCGACGCCAAGCAAACGCCCTACATCGTTTTTGAATATGTGGAAGGCCTTGATGTTTCTGATCTGATTGAGGCCGAGGCTCTTTCGCTGGACGATGCAGTCCGGATCGTGCGTGAAGCGGCCGAAGGGCTGGAGCACCTGCACAGGCACGGCGTGTACCACCAGGATGTTAAGCCTTCCAACCTCCTTTGGACCGACAAGGGTGTGCGGATTATCGATTTCAACGTGGCGGTCAGCGAGAAGGACGAAGTTCAGGGTGGCGGCGGTACCCGACGCTATCTGCCGCCGGACTATGACTACTCAGGGGAGCCGTCGGGCGAAGATCGGGTCGACCGTGACCTCTATGCTCTGGGATTGACCTTCTACGAGTGTTTGACCGGCCACTATCCCTTTGACGAACCGACACCACCTATCCGGACTCAGCCCAAGGACCCCAGGCAGTTCAAGGGGTGCGCCGACTTGAGCTCGTCTCTGGTCCAGGTACTGGTCAAGATGATCGCTCCGGAGCGCAAGGACCGTTTTGCATCGGCGGCAGAGTTTCTGAAAGCGCTTGGCGAGGTGAAGCGTTATCGCTCGGTGCTGACCACCGACGAGATCACGGTCGCTCCGAAAGCAGTGAGCAAGCTGGGGTTCGAACCCGTAACACCGAACACCAACCCGTTTGTCACCCACCTCCTGACCCTTTACAGCCAGAGTCAAGTTTCCAATGCCGGAACGCGAGGGCTGGATGAGATCGGCAAGGCGACCTATGTGCCCACCTTCCTGGATGAAAAACTGAAACCTGCACTGCTCAAGGGCGAGTTCCGGTTGGTGATCATCAGCGGTAATGCAGGTGATGGGAAGACCGCCTTTATTCAGCAGTTCGAGGCATTCGCCGAGAGTAAAGGCGCTCAAATACAGTACGGTGCCAACGGAGCCGTCTTCCAACTCAAAGGACATACTTTCCAGAGCAATTATGACGGCAGCCAGGACGAAGGTGACGAACGAAACGACGACGTCCTGCGAAAATTCTTCGGGCCCTTTGCGGGCGATAATCCAGGGGGCTGGCCCACCAACCAGACCCGCATCATTGCTATCAATGAAGGACGGTTGGTGGATTTCTTCCTGGAGCACGAGGAAGAATTTCCGCTTCTTTCCCGGCAGATTCAAGAGGGCCTCGCAGGGAAGGAGCCTCAAGAAGGGATTGCAGTAATCAACCTGAATCTGCGCTCCGTGGTGGGGGACCCGGCCGATGGGCAGGCCTCGATCCTGGAGCGATTAATCGCACGCATGACCCAGAGGGAATACTGGGAGGCCTGCGAGAAATGCGATCTTAAGGCCAAATGCTACGCCTACCACAACGCCAAGACCTTCCAGGACCCGACCTTTGGTCCCAAGGTGACCCAGCGGCTCAAAATGCTCTACACCATCACTCACTTGCGTGGTCGGCTACATATCACCATGCGCGACCTACGCTCGGCGCTGGCTTTTATGCTTGTGGGCACAAGGGACTGCGACGGGATTCACCAGCTTTACCAGAACGGCGGCGAGGATAATCAGAACCGTATTCTGGACGGTTTCTATTTCAACTCCTGGCTGGGTGGCAGTGAAGGCTCAAATGACCGTCTTATCTCCCTGCTCAGGGAAATCGATGTGGCTCAGGTCAGCAATCCCGATCTCGACCGCGAGCTGGGCTTCCTGAGTCCCAAGGCCAAGGCAATGAGCCGGTTCAGTTTCAGTGAACGCCCTGCCTACGACGATGAGTTGGTGGAAGTTCTTTTTGCCAACCTGCCACGGGATTACTCATCGAGGAACCGCGGACGGCTAATCGCCAAGCACCGTAACTACCTCGCACATCTGCGCCGACGTCATTTCTTTGAACGGAGGGATGACGGGTGGCGGGACATGTTGCCCTACACCAGCATCGACCCGTTCCTGGAGGCTATCCGCAGGCCCGGTCAGAAGAGTGCTGCCGAGGTCTCCGCAATTCTGAAAGCCATCAATCGTGGCGAAGGTCTGAGTGACCCTGGACGCTTGGGCAATCAACTGGCGCTTCGGGTGCGTCGTGTCGAGCGAGGAACCATACGAAGTTATCGTCTGTTTGACGGTCGTAATTTCACACTCAAGACGGAGCAGGAATCGGAAACGCATCCCTTCCTGGAGTGTTTGCCACAAGCGCTGCTGCTGCAATACGACTCAGGTGATGGGAATAAAGCCACCCTGAAGATCAACCTCGATATTTACGAGATGTTGATGCGGCTCAACAAGGGTTACCGGCCTAGCATCGAGGAAGAGGAAGGCTTCTATCTCAGTCTGGCCGTGTTCAAGAACGTACTCTCCGCTGCGCCGTATCAGGAGGTCCTTCTGACAGAAACCGGCTTTGAGTTTTTCCAGATCCGCAGAGACTCCGGCGGCATCCTGCATCTGGGAAAGGTAAGCAGGAGGGCTGAGGCATGAGCGTGAAAGGAAGAGACAAAGAGTTCAGGA
>CAZMXX010000095.1:4305-11059 GCA_964570315.1 uncultured Anaerolineaceae bacterium
TCGCTTCCCGCCACTATGCATCGGGCAGGCGGATTTGTTGGCCGACGATGTGCTGCGGTTGCTTGCTTATGAACCCTATATTCCGCGCTCCGTGCTGGTGGATTACCTGAAAACATTGTTGGCATTCCACCTGGCTTTGTACCACCTCAAACTCATGCATTTGCTTCCGAAGATGGTGAAACAGCGCGCTGGGAACGATCTCTGCAGCATCAAAGATTGCCCGGTCAATCCAGGGCAGGATAACGCCCTGGAAGGTTGCCCCTATCGGATTGCAGTGATTGTGGATATGGGCGATGCCAGCAACGAACGTATGGCAGAACTGGCGCGGAAGTCAGCGGACCGTTTCTACCGGCAGATACCCGCCTTCGTGCATGCGAACTTTGTCGTCAAAAAGCTCGATGAAATGGCGGAGTACCTGAGCAAGAAGACCGGCAAACTCGCCACACCTGCCAGCGGCTTTTTCACTGTAGGAGATCTGGTTTCGTTGCTTAAACCGGAGTACGACTCGGACCGGGAGGCCTATTTCAAGTTCCGGCTGGCCAGCCTCATCGAAGGGTCGAGTACAGGCTCGGACGAACTCGATCCGGAGATCCGCGAAGTCACCGCCATGGGGCTGGGAGACTTTGAATCATTTATCGAAATCCTGATGGCCTATCGCGGCAAATACCACCGCCAGTACATCACGGAATGTTTGGATTCGCTTCTGCTGAAAAACAAGGACACGGGGCTTCTGGCGCAGGCACGGACAAAAGGCAGTCCGCGACGCTTCGTACTGGGTAGCAAGCTGCTGGAGGTTCTGCTCCAACTCGCTGTGCTTACCCAGGAAAATGGTAGGTTTGCAACCCGAGAAGTCCGCATTGAAGAGTTACTGGCCTTTCTGCGGGAGCGATACGGACTCTTCATCGACCGGCTTCCCGAGTTTATGCAAAACAGCGGAAGCATCCTGGACCGGCGAGCGTTGCGACTGAATCTTGAAGCATTCAAACGGCGGCTTCGCGAGATAGGCTTTTATGAAGATTTATCGGATGCATATGTCACGCAAAAGGTGACACCGCGTTATGCAATCACAAAAACAAGTCAAGGGATGTCTTCTCGTGGCGGGAGGCAGGCATGAGTAACGTATTCGTAAAACTCTCGCAGGAGAAACTGAATTCCGCGGTAGCAGAGCTGCTGTGTCCCCGGATCGAGGGCATATTGAATGATCGGGGCCCGGGACATTGCATGCGTGTTACCGATCTCGATGATGACATCATGGAGACGGTATGTGCGGAGCTGCGCAGAATTCACCCCAGCGGTAATATTTTTATTCTGGGCGGCCACGGCCAAGAAGACCTGCCATACCGGATCACTTCCACCAAACTGGTCGAACTGAGAAATCCCGAAGCGGATGGGGAACTCCGACCACCGCTACTGGTGTTCATCCCCACCTCGTTGCGTACCAGTGCAGAGGATTCTTTCGGCGTCGCGACTTTTGAAGAATTGTCATTCACGTCCATCTATGAGGACTTGATTCGCTCATTGCTTGAACGGATTCCAGCACCGTTGGTGGGGCATGTCCGTGACCTCTTGAGCATACTTGCTGAAGAGAAATGGCTGTTCGCCGACGATGTTGCCAAAGTACGGTATCTGCTCACCGCTCTTGAGAACGGTATCGATGGAGAGACGCTGGGAGCAAGCCTCTATGAACTGACCTTGATTCCTGATTTCAGACTCTTTGAAGATCCCTCTCGAGTGAACGGGAAGATTCGCCGCAACTTGGATAGTGTTCGGCATCTGATGAGTTCCCACAGGTCTGTTCGAGGACGCATCGCGGAACTTGGACTCAGTGACACCACATTGGAGTCGCAGCTATTCTCCTTCTTCGAAAAATACGATGTACAGGAACCGGAGATCTGGACTCCCCCCATTGCCACCCAGAAAAGCTGGTGGGCTATTTCATTCGATAAATGGACATTCAAGGAGGAACTGTCGCTCGACAAGATTCAGGTGACTGTTCTGGAAACCGACTTGCCAGTCATCCAGGAAGATGAGTCGGATGAGCAGTTGTCTAACCTGATCGGACAACAGGTACTGGTTCCGAATGATCGCCGAAAAATGAATGTCGTCTTTGAGGTCAACCCTCATCCGACCAAAGTCAGCGGACTCGATCATTTCACTGTGCAGATCATCTCTCAAAACAACGGCCCGGTCGGCAAATCAAAAAAGGTGAAAGCATGGACGCCGAAACGGACCAGAGCCACAGTAAGCCTTTTGAAGCTGAACAAAATCGAGTTCGAGGAAGGGTGGCATTTCATCCGTGTGCTTCCATGGACCGCTGATGGAGATCCAATCCCTCTGGAATCTGATAGTGACGTGGACACCTCTGCCCGCAGACCGCATGAGAGCGAACCGTTCTATGTCCTGCCAGGCGGTGCTCTTGAAGAAGAACCACCGCAACGGGCGATTCCTATTGAGAAGAGCCTCGAGCATGCCAGATTTCGGCTTCAACTTACGGCGTTAGGTGATGAACGGAATCCGGACGAGATTGAGCCAAGCAGCGTTTCCTGGGCTGAGGGAACTCGCACCAAGAGACGCTCGCGCCAAGAAACACTGTTGGCCAAGTTTGGTCGGGAAGGCACGGTACAGATCCCTCTGTCGCGCAAGCTAAAGGCCACAGAGCAGCGCATCCTGGCAAGACCGGAGCACCCTTCCGGTTGGCGGATGCAGATCAATATGGACACTGCGGAAGATCCAAGTGAGGTTGGCTTGGTTCTGCCCTCCACCACCGCGATGGAATCATTTCTCGCTGCTCGGGAAGAGTTTTTCTCCATCGTGCGGCAAGATACTGCCGAACTGGTCATGCAGGGATTTTCGCTGGCGGACACGGAGGCAAAATGTCTGTCGTACGCCGAGGCCTACCTGGATCTGATTCAAAGCACCATGAGGCAAGCAGAGACCACCTCTGGCTCCGAGCGTCAGGGGCATTTGCAGGCATTGCGCAATATCTTGGCCGTCGACTCAATTCATGTCATTTTGACTGATTTCAGAGGAAAGCACAGGGAAGCGGTTCTTGTTGCACCGACACACCCATTGCGGGTTTTATGGCTGTCGAGCTGGGTTCAGCTTGGTAAAAAGTGGATTGCCAAGCTCAAGGCTGGAGGGAAAGACCATATCGCAGCTGTACGTTCAGCTTTACTTGATGGCTTGCAACCCTCTGCCTTCCCGGTGGGAGTGCCCGTTGAAGATGGAAGGGTTTTCACACCTGTCGACAATCTCAATTCTTTCTGGGGGCTCTACGCTCCAACCACAGAGGACAATACCCGAGGACTCATGGCCGAGATTTGTGCGGCCTTGGGCCTTCCGGAACCAGCAACCGTCGGCTCGGATATTTCCGGCAAGGTACTTGCCGACAGAATAGAACGATACCTCTCTCAACACCCATACGTTCGCGAGTTGTCTATTAACGTATTCAATCCAGGTTCGGGTTCGATTGTTGCCGACGCTCTCATTGCGATCCAGCAGAAACGCGAGCATGCTGATTTGCGTTACGACATTCGGCTGTTCACCTCTGACCCCGATTCACCGGCCCTTGGTGAAGCCCTGGAAGCCATGGCAAGGCCAGGGGCTTCCGTAAATGAAGCCGCCGATGCATTTGCAACGTCTACGGGAAGCCACCTCTTTTCCAAACTGAATCTGGCCAAGCACGCCCTGGAAGAGTTTCATAATAACGCCAGTGAGTACGCTGCGCATATCAGTGTTCTACTGGATGTGTTTCCTGCCGAAGAGCTCTCCATCGCCGAAAAGCCTCTAGGCTCAGTCCCTCTGCATGGATTGATTCAGGACTTTGAAACCGATTTTGTCGATGACGATACCGGTACCTTTTGGCATAAGCGCCCCATCGTTGGCAGTGCGGCAAGCGTGGATGAACATCAGGGATGTTATGACCTCCTCACACATCTGAGTAGAAGTATCTGCATGGCCACATCTGCTGTTGCTGCTTCAGGAGCAAGCTTCAAGGCCGTGCCGGTAGTGACCCTTGGTTTGGATGTGACTCAGCGCGAGCTGATCTATGAAGTTCACCAAATCAGTGACTGGGTTTTCACCATCGACCGACACATGGGAATTGAGTTCTTCGATCATGGAGGACGGAAGAATCGCCCCGACTATCTGATCGATTACGTACCCGGGGCAAGTTCTCAATCCACCCATAACCTTATCATCTCTTCCAGGTCTACTGACGAGCTGGAAGCCATGCTTAAGCCGGTGCTCCAGGGATATGGCTTGTCAGCAGACGGAAATCAATCTGTTCAGATTCTGGCGCATCTTCGCTCCCTTTCCGGGCAATTGGCGCTAAAACTGATCTCCGCACCCACCCAGCAGGCTGAGGCTTTGGGCCTCGCTCTGGCAAGGCTTTATCTTGAGTATCAGGGTGCGCTCAGCAACCAGATTATCGTGCCCTTGGATGCCCACACCGATCTTTATCGCACTTCAGGAGAAACGGACGACGTCAATGATTCCATAAGTCTGCAGCGCACTGATCTGGCATTGTTTGATCTTGACCTATCCAGACGAACGATTACGTGTAATCTCGTTGAGGTGAAGTGCTATTCGCAGGTGGGAGATTTTTCCGCTTTCAATCAACTCAAAGAACGGATTTCAGCTCAGATCAACCAAAGCGAAAGAATTCTCCAACGTCACTTCGATCCGGCGTTAAAGAATCCCGACCGTCCCGATAGGCTGCTCAAGAGTCGTGAACTTGCGCAGATCCTCCGATTCTATCTGGAACGGTCACTGCGCTACGGAATTTTCGACGCTTCGGCTGCTCAAGAAGCAAAGGCCTTTCTTCAGTCAATTGAATGCGGCTACTCCCTTCAGTTCCGCCGTTGTGCATTGATTTTTGACTTCGAGAAAAACGGCACCGAGTCTCCTGAAACCGAAGTGGGTATTGAATTCCATCGTGTTGGCAAGGACCTTATCCATGCTTTACTGGAAGGTTGCCAAGTATCCATTACAGAAGAAAGCGCCGAAGCTGTTGCCCCCAGCCAAACTTTAAGCGAGCAGTTCATCCCAGATGTGCCTAAGCTTGAGACGGCAGCATTTATCGCTCCCTCTCGGGAACGAACTACATCCTGGCCTACAGGTGAGGACGACTGGGAACATGAAGATGACGAGGCGGATGGTGATATGTCGCCAGTCGCCCAAACACCAACTGATCCTGTTGAGGGTCCGGTTGAGATCCAGGATGAAGCCAAGGTAACCGACATAGAACAGCCGCAAACATCACCGAGTGAGGAGGATGTTTCGGAATCCGTTCAAAATGACGATCAAGCAGGCCATGTGACCGAGGCGAGTGTAGAGACATTTGAAAAAGCCGAACCAACGCCTGGAGTAGATTCGGAAGAGCCTCAATCCGAGGTTCCCTACGATGTCATATTGGGCGTGGGCGGGGCCTCACCTCAATATGGTCTACTTGGCGAAGTCTCCGGCCGGAAGATCGCTCTTGACTTGAACCACACACATACAATCAGCCTTTTTGGCGTTCAAGGCGGCGGGAAGAGCTATACCCTGGGTACCGTTATTGAGATGGCTTCCATGGCCGTGGAACATCTGAATGTCCTGCCAAGTCCGTTGGCCACGGTGATTTTCCATTACAGCCCGACGCAGGATTACGCACCAGAGTTTACGTCGATGATCCATCCCAATACGGTGGACGAGGAGATTCGAATCCTGCGGGAGCGCTACAAGGCAAATCCGCAGGCCCTGAACGATGTAATCATTCTGACCCCTGCAGACAAGATAGAGGAACGGAGAGCTGAGTATCCAGATCTCGACGTTCGTCCAATCGCATTCTCTGCTTCAGAGTTGAAGGCTGCTCATTGGAAATTCCTCATGGGGGCCATCGGCAGCCAGAGCATGTATTTGCGGCAGATCAATCTCATAATGAGAGGGCTTCGCAACAACTTGACATTGGATGCTATCCGAACCGGCATTGAAAACTCTGGGCTTTCCGATCATCTGAAAGAATTGGCTCAAACACGCCTTCAGTTTGCAAGTGAATATATCGACGACAGCCAGCGTCTTCAGGACCTAATCCGTCCGGGTCGTCTGATCATTGTGGATTTGCGTGACGAGTACATTGAGAAGGATGAGGCCCTCGGGCTCTTCGTTGTCATGCTGCAAATCTTCTCTGAAGCCACCTTTAACGGAGTCGCGTTTAACAAACTCGTTGTCTTTGACGAAGCCCATAAATACATCGAGAACGATGACTTGGTGTCAGGACTCGTAGAGGTCGTTCGTGAAATGCGACACAAAGGAACAAGCATCATGGTTGCCTCGCAAGATCCGCCTTCTGTTCCTGTATCACTCATCGAGCTGTCATCGCAAATCATCATGCATAAGTTCAACTCTCCAGCTTGGCTCAAGCATATCCAGAAGGCCAATGCCGCTTTAAGTGAGCTGACGTCCGAGAAAATGAGCCATCTCGGTACCGGTGAAGCTTATGTGTGGTCGAGCAAGGCATCAGATGATTCCTTCACGCGGAGCGCTGTGAAGATCAAATGCCGACCCAGGGTTACTCAGCATGGTGGCAGCACAAAAACCGCGGTGGCGAAATAAGATGGGGGAAATAGAAGGATGAGCTTCCGCTTTTGGCGAAGAATTAGGATTGCACCAGGAGTAACCCTGAACTTGAGCAAGTCGGGTGGATCGCTCTCATTCGGTCCACGCGGCGCAAAGTTCACCGTTGGGTCCCGTGGTAAGCGAGCCACAGTGGGTA
>CAZMXX010000096.1:0-11038 GCA_964570315.1 uncultured Anaerolineaceae bacterium
CCGTGCCAAACGGCTTCATAGCCGCCCTGCCGCAACCCCGACCATGCTATCCCCCACCCGACTCGCGCCAGCAGAAACGTGCCAAATCCCCAACCGACACCGTACAGCACCGCCACCATCGCCCCCAGCACAGCGGAAAGAAAAAACGGCAGATGGGCGCCGTATTTTTGAAAGATGACCGCCGCCCACGTGTTCGACAGCAGACGCACCCAGCGGTTCGCGCTGAGCAGCACGCCCACCAGCGGCAGGGCAATGCCCAACGCGGGCGCGTCGAGCGGCAGCAGGCTGTACATCAGCGAATCGCCCATGATGGACAGCCCAACCACCAGCGCCACCCATAGCACCAACCGGGTTGAGGAGGAAGTTCGTTTCATTTAACTATCTTTCAATTGGGATTTACGCACCGGCAGAACCGGTATATTCATCGGTCATTGCGTCCAGCACATCGCGCAAACGGGCGGTTTCATGTTCAACATTTTCCATCAACCGCTCGGCGCGCCGTCCGGCACTTGTTTTTCGGGATGCCAGCATTTGCATTTGCAGATAGATGGTTCCCACGGTGGCTAAACTCTCATCCATTTCCAATTCGATGCGGCGTTTCTGCGCCAAAAGTTGTTCGAGATTTTCCTGCTGACGTTCATAATCTCGCAATGTTTCTTCCATTTGGGCGCGCACGGTCGGGTTGGATTCAGTCGCCAAACGCGCCTTCAAATCGGCAATTGCGCGGGGAACTTCTTCCATATCGCGCCGGATGAGCAAATTGTCATCAAGATGCGCCAGCCGCTCCACCAACTTTTGCATATGCCCCTGCCAATCGTCGAGTTTGCGCCTCAAATTGCTGCCGTCGGCAACCAACGTCGCCACATTCGATGAGCGCAATAGTTTGGTGATATGCCGGTGATACTCTTTCGCGCGCGCCAGCTTTTCCGTCCACGCCAACTGAGCTGGGGTCGCCTCCGCTACCGTGGCGGTATCCGCTGCCAACTTCGGGCGGCGTTGAGAATGCCAGAAGGTTGTTGCCCCTGCCAGCGCCAGCAATCCGCCGGGAGCAAAACACAGGGCGGCGGCAAAGCCCACATTTTGCAAAAACGTTCTGCTGCTGCCGGGCGAAAACATGGCAAAGCCGCCAAACGAAAGCAGCGCCATGCCCACCCACCACAGCGTCGCGGCAGTGACAATTTTTTTGTTCGCCGGTCTTTCCCGCTTCCGAAAAAACAATCCCAGCCCGGTGCTCAACCCCGTAAAAAACAACCCCGTCATCCAAACAACCATCCCGATGTCCGTGCCATTGAATGCCCCGTCCAACCCCATTGCCAAACTGAGCAACGCCCCGGACAAGCCGCCCAACGTCGTCAGCGCCGCGCCACCGATGAGCGCATAATCAAGTCGATTGAAGGAAGCGGGTGTTTTTTCGGGTGTCATCTTCTGCCTCATTTGCAAAGTCGCATTGTTTTGGTGATAATATATGTGCCGAATGATACTTCATTCTATCGCAAATTGCGTTTTCTGAAAAGCGTAAGAATATTCTTCGGCGCGCGTCCAATGTTTGTGTGGCAACACACAATCTTTCTACGAAAATTATTCAAAAGAAAAGAGGATTACCAACCATGGATTTGCAACTTTCGATGCCAAGCTCAATCGACAATAATACCCCCAAAAACGATGGTTCGGTGCGGGATGTCATCATCATCGGCGCAGGTCCCGCCGGATTGACCGCCGCTATCTACGCCGCGCGCGCCAATCTGAACCCGCTGATGATTGAAGGCTATTTCAGCGGCGGGCAGTTGATGGACACCACCGAAGTTGAAAACTACCCCGGCTTCAAAGACGGCATCATGGGTCCGGATTTGATGGCGGAAATGCGTGCCCAAGCCGACCGCTTCGGCACGGAATTTCTGACCAAAGATGTCACCGAAGTTGATTTGACCGGCGACGTGAAAAAAGTGTGGGTGGAAGGCGATCTCTTTTTGGCAAAAACGGTCATCATTTCCACGGGCGCAACCGCCAATTGGCTGGGGCTGGAAAATGAAACCCGCCTGAAAGGGCGCGGCGTGAGCGCGTGCGCCACCTGCGACGGCTTTTTCTTCCGCGACAAAGCGGTCTGCGTGGTCGGCGGGGGCGACAGCGCGATGGAAGAAGCGACATTCCTGACCAAATTCGCGTCGAAAGTGTATGTCATCCATCGCCGCGATGAGTTCCGCGCCTCAAAAATCATGGTCAAAAAAGCGGCGGACAATCCCAAAATTGAATTTGTGATGAACGCCACCGTGGTTGATGTGCTGGGCGATGAAGTCGTGACCGGCGTGCGGTTGAAAAACACCAAAACCGGGGAAGAATCGGATTTGGCGGTTGACGGGATGTTCCTGGCAATCGGTCATACCCCCAACACCAAACTGTTTGCGGGGCAAATAGATGTTGATGAAAAAGGCTATATCATCACATCATCCGACAAACGGCAAATTTCGGCGACCAATCTGCCGGGCGTGTTCGCCTGCGGCGACGTGCAGGACGACCACTACCAGCAAGCCATCACCGCGGCGGGGAGCGGGTGTCAAGCCGCACTGGACGCGGAACATTACATCGAAGCGCAGGAAGTTGCTACCGAAGAAGAATCATCAATGGCAGCCGCCGCGTAACCCCGAATATACAAAACGCCCCGACCGATTGTTGGTCGGGGCGTTTTTTTGTGCGATGTTTCAATCAACCGTCTTCGGCATAAACTTCGTCCATAGCGACGGTGATGTCCTGCAATTGCTGCACCTGCTCCGAGATTTCCGCCTGCAAACGTTGCGCCCGTCCCGCCGATTCCCCGCGCGCGTCAAGCACGAGCAATTGCGAATAAACCGTCCCCAACGCCGAAAGGGTGCGCTCCAACTGCAAATCCGCCTTTTCGATGGTATCCTGCAACGCTTCCAAATTGGCGTACTGTCGCTTTTTATCGGCGATGGTGCGCTCAAGCTGTTGGCGCATCGCCGGGTCTTTTTCCGCCGCCCACCGCTGGGAGAGCTTGTCAATCGTCTCCGGCACCGATTTCATATCGCGGGCGATGAGCTGGTTGCGGTTGTAGCGGTCAATGCGGCTTGCCAGCCGGTATATCGCCTCCACCCAGTCCACCACTTCTTCGGTGGTGCGCTTCAGCCGGTCGCGCAAAACGCTTTCTTTTGATTGGGCAACCGTCTCTTCAATCCGCCACAGATATTCCAGCGCTTTGGCTGTTTTTTTGCGCAACGGTTTCGATTTTATTTTCTGCGGTTGAAACTCGCGCCGGAAGATTGTTGCCACGGCTTTGGCGTTAATTGCCGGGTTGCGCATGGTGGCAATGCCGATACCCAACTCCAGCACAACCCCCAACGCCACAAACAGCCACCACAGCGCGGGCACTGCCACGGCGGCAATCATCATCACCGCCACGTTGATGGCGCTTTCCCAGCGGAAGAACGCTTCCTGCAAAATTGCGTTTCGCGCGCGTTTCTCAAGTTTTCGACGTGCTTCTGACATAGTTGTTCAGGTTATTCTGAGTCTGAAAGTCCCAACCGGCGACGGCGTTCCAGCAATTGGTCATCGAGTTTCGCTTTGCCCAACACCTCATCCATCCGGCTGTCCAGACGGTCGGAGTATGTTTCCATTTCCGCGTCCGCGCGGTCAAGCCGGCTGCGGATAGCATCGCCGACACGGGCGATGTCGCTGTCGCCAATGCCCTGCAAATCGTCCAGCGAGCGGATGGTTTTGGCGGCAACTTCTTTCGTTTTCGCCAGTTCGAGCAATGCCAGCAGTTGTTCACGTTCCTGTTTGATGGTGGTCAGTTTGGCTTCCAACTTCAAGCGGGCGTCGGCGAGTTTGTCGGCTTCGGATTTTTGGGTTTCAAATTGTTCGCGGTACTGTTCCGCCATATCAATTTTTGAATTGTATTGGCTCTGCGCCGCCATCGCCAGGTCTTCTTTTCCGGCGCGCAACAGGCGGTCAATATCAGCATCGAGCTGTTCAGCCTCGGCTTGGAAGATTTTCCATTTCCGCTCCAGCGTTTTCACCTGTCCCCGAACCGTAATCAGCGCATCCTGCAAATCATCCAGATTGTCTTCGGCTTGCCGGATATATTCATCCAACACCGCCACTGAATTTGCCTTGAGGGCTTTATCGACCAGAGAATGCAGATTTGCGGAAATCAGGGTTTGAACTTTATTGAACAACGAAGCCATAGAAATTCTCCTTTTTATTGCAATATGTATTTTAACGATACACTATTTTTTGTTTTTGTTTCGGACACAAAGCTGACATCATGCCGATAGTTTCACGCGCTCTGCAAGCGGTAGCCGCGCCCGCGCACGGTGATGAGATATTGCGGGTTGGATGGGTTCGGTTCGATTTTTTGGCGCAGGCGGCTGATGAGTTTTTCGATGCGGGCATCGTCCACTTCTTCGATGTAATCTTCCCCCCACACGGCTTCCACAATGGCGTATTTGTCGCATATTTTTTCCAAATTGCCGTACAAAAGCAACAGCAGGCGATATTCCAGCTTGGTCAACGCTTCGATGGGGCTGCCGTCCACATAAACCTGCCCCGCATCCACATCTATCCGAATGCCATACTCGGCGGAGGTTTGCACCAGCCGTTGGCGGCGTACAAATTCCTCAAACAACTGTCCAAAAATTTTCAGTCGATCGCCGCCGTTGGAAAAGAGGATGCCGTCGTTGAGCAGTATTTTCTGCATCGGCGGGGCGATTTTTTTGCGATGGACGAATTCCACCAGCGCGTCCTGCTTCTCCGGCGAGAGACCGCGCCACAGCTTGGCGCACTCTTCGCGAATGTTCGGGTTATCGGCGAGGTGTGTTTTCACCATGCGCGGGTCGCGGGGGACACCGGCGACAGTATTGTTCACCAGAATTTGGCACACGGTTTCCAGCAAGCCGGGATGCCCGCCCGACTGCTCGGCGATGAAACGGATGTCATCCGCCGAAAATTGCACGTCGTTGGCGGCGGCGAAGAGCATCGCCATTCGTTCCATATCATCCGGCTCCAGCGTGCGCAATTTGTACGTGTGGTGGGTAAATAGCTCGGCAAATTCTCCGATTTCCGGGCTGGTGCGCAACGCCAACAGAGGCGCGCCCGTACTCACCACATAAACCAGTTGGTCGGGATATTTATCGCGGAGGGCACGCAGGTTCAGAAAAACGCGCGCATCCAATTCGCGGAACACTTCATCAAACTCATCAAACAGCAGCACCAACCGCCGAGACCACTGTTCGCACAGAATGATGATTGCCTGATTGAAGCTGAGCGCGTTCTGAAAATCGTCGGTGGGGGCGATAATTTGGTTATACGCCTCTTTCACCTGCGCGATAATATCATCGGCGGCGGCAAGTTTTTTGAGTTCGGTGAGGATGCTCCGCAATACCAGCTCGTAAAATCCTTGCCCGGTCATTTGCAGTTGCAGGTTGAAATCAATATATACAAATCCGAATTGATCTTCATCGACGCCGAGCAATAATTGCGTGAGCAAGCCGGGTTTTCGTATTTGGCGCAACAAATTTGATTTTCCGATGTTGCTCACACCCACAACCGCACAACAATCGTTGTGGGCAACTCGTTGCGCCAAATAGGTTAAATCGGTGGTACGGGTTACAATTTGCGATTCAGACAAAACCATTCGTTGTCCTTAATGGGGTTTGATTGATTATTTGAATTATACACACAGATTGCAGAAAATTCAATAAATCCGCGTCAGCCGTACATTCGATGGCAGTGTTGTTCGACTTCGGCGCGGGTGGGCGCGCTCGCCACCCCCTGCCGCGTCACCGAAAGGGAGGCGCAGGCGTTGGCAAATTGTGCCGCTCGGCGACTGTCTTGAGTGCGCGCATATTCCGCAAAAAACGCCGTGGCGAAAATGTCGCCCGCGCCGGTGGGGTCAATTTCCGGCTGCGGCTCCACCGGCACGTGCATCGTTTCGCCATGCCGGTACACGGTGCACCCCTCAGCACCGAGGGTTTCCACCCCAATCGGCACGGCGGTCAACATGGCGAGCATGGTGTCACGGTCGCCGAAAAAATCGCTCAAACTGACCACCAGCACATCCACATACGGCAAATATTCTTCCAATTCCGGGTGCGGCTGAAAGATGACCTCTCGCCGGGCATTCCGTCCGCGCAACCACCCCTGCGCGGTCACGCCCACCAAACTGTGCGGAAATTCGGTACACAGTGCCGGCGACATTTCCTGCGCAATGGGTGCCAAATGCACCACCGTCGCCCGCCGCCATGCCGCCGGTACATCTGCCGGGGAAATCCGCCCGCCATCCACCAGCCATTTTTGCCGCCGAATCCCCTGCTCGTACACGTTTTGAAACGTGAGCGTGGTCGGATGCGCTATCCGGTGGAGCAGAATGCCGTCCAGCACATCGAGCGCGGGGGCGTCATCGCCCACCGCCGAAACCATCGTCACCTGCAAACCCAATCGGCGCGCGGCAACGGCGGAATAACTGCCGGTGCCGCCCAGTATGTCACCTTCGGGTGTTTTATCTTTGGTTATATTGCCAATCACAAGGTAGTCAATGATGAGAAATGCCTCCGGGTTGCTTTTTGCCTATTTTAAACGAAAGGAGGCATTTGCCAAATAAGTCGGGGAACGTAAAAACCGCCCACCCCATACGGGCAGACGGTTCAATATACAATTCAGTTTTTCGAGCGAGACGCTATGCCTGACGCATCCGCCGCGAGACAAACAGCAAGCCAACCAAACCGAGCGCAACCAACGCCATCTCCATCCCGCCGAAGCCGGTATCCGGCAAGCGGTCACTCGCAACCGGCGTCCCCACCGGGACAGGTGTGTCCGTTGGCGCGGCGGCGGTGGCAGTTGCCGCCATATCCGCCGTGGAAGGGGTGTCGGTGGGCAAGACTACCGGCGTATTGGTCGCCGTGGGGGTCGGGGTATTGGGCGGAGTGGTCGGGGTGAAGGTCGGCGCGGGGGTGTTGGTGGGCACCTGCGCGGCAATAATCAGGGTCGGGGTGGATTGTGGGACAGCCTGCGCAACGTCCTGCTGTCCACGAATATTCCGCAGCACCAGCACGCCACCGATAGCCAGCAGCCCTAAAACAATCAGCCCGGCTAATCCAACGGCTAAAATGACGAAAAGGCGACTACCACTACCTTCATTTTCCATATCGTCGGGTTGTTCAAAATCTATGCTCATGATATGCTCCTTTTCGGCTGCAAACCTGCCCCTCACGTTGACGGTCGTTTAGGGTATAAACTCAACATAAAGTATATAATATTATGTCACATTTGTCAACTTATGTAAATGAGGTGCGACATTTCAACTTTTAGACGGGATTGAGGAAAATCCACCCGATTCTTTTATGCAAATTCGTGAAATTCGATGCCGCGTATGCGCGAGGCGTAAGCCCTGACATTGCTCACTGGTTCGCCTGTTGCGCCATTTCATCTTCGTGGCGTAATTCCATCAACGCCTCACGGACTTCCTGAATCCAGTCGGCGTGTTCGGTGCGGAGGATGTTTTCGGTGTTGCGCACCAGTTTATCAATATTGTCCGGGTCTTTTCGGGCTTTGGCAGAGAGGGCATACCACCACAGACGCACGCTGTCCAAATCGTGCGCCGCCTGATTGTAAATGCCGATGAGCAGATTGAAGCGTTTGTATTCCTGAAAGCTGATGAACGCCGTCACCAGCGAAGTGGTGACCACCACCCAAACTTCGCCCCCCAACGATGCCAGCACCGCCCCCAACCCGCTCAAAATGTAGATCGCCCACTGTGCGAATCGCGCCTGCCGGCTCCATGCGGCAATGCGGCGGCGATAATAATCACGCTGGTCTTCCAGCCGCCATTGGATATATTCATCGGGTGTCAGGTCGGTGAAGCCGTCATCTTCTGGGGCAATCGCCCCTTTGGGGGGAACAACGCCTTTATAGGGGAGCAAACGGTCTTGCCCCGTTTCGCTTTCCATCAAATCCAAGCCGATTTGTTTGGATTTTGCCACCAGTTTCACGTCGCGCGGCACGTTGACCGTGCGCTCGCGGCTGTACAAATCGACCCGCATCCGGTAGCGGAAAATCTCGCGTTTCAGCGATTCCGCCGCACCGCGCAATTGAACGTAATTCGTCCCCTCCCGAAATTTATTGGATGCATTCTGCAAAATGCCGATGGTCACCGGCGCGGCGACGACCAAAAATCGCAACACCGCCTTCACATTCGGCAGGGCGACGAGGTCCTCAACGGGCGCAGGGGCGGAATACAGCAATGCCAGCACCGTGGCGGCAACGCCCAACACCAGCACCCACACGCGCAAACGGAAAAATCGCCGCCGCGAGCGGTTGGCATTGTAATCGTAGGTGGCAAATTGCTGCCAAATTTCTTGCAAAACAGGACTGCGTCGGGTGGTTCGTGGGGTCACGGGTGTCTCCTTTCACGCCCTGAAAAAATCGAATCGACCAACTGCACCAGCACCGCCGGCGGCTCGGACACATCACACAGCGAAACCAACCCCGATTGCGCGATGCGTCGCACGGGTTGCCGCGCGGGGAGCGCCGGATAGCGGAGCGCGCGGGCGATTTCATCCGCCAGCCGTCCACTGCCCGCCACCACAATCACCGGGCGACGAGCGGCGATGCTCTGCGAAACGTCCATCAGCGCGATGCCGCCACCGTTCACCAGCACCGTCACCGATGCCGCGCCCGCCGTCAGATAGCCCGCCAGCGCCGACATCAGCGGCACTTCACTCCCCCATTCGTCATGTTCCACCAAAACAAAATGGGTGTGCCGAGGCTCCAGAATTTCCTCGCCGGAACGGTCATCATCCACCGGGGCATGGGCGGGCAACGTGCCGATGTAGGGCGCGGCGGCGTGTGCTTCCGCCAGCGCGCGCGCCAGCAGCGCCATCCCCCCCGATGCCGTGCCGCCATCCATCACCGTGGCATGGCTCGCCGCCAGATACCGCGCCAACGCCGAAAACATCTGCCGCAACTGCGCCAGCGCCCATTCCGACATTTCTGCCGCGCCGGAGGAAAGGAGGAGTACATTCGCGGGTCGGGTGAGGTTGAGCGCGGCGGCGACAGCCTCCGGCGTGGCGGTTTCATCCGCCCGAACTGCCCATGCTCGATTTTGTTCTGAGAACACAATTTCAAATGGCTCCACCATTCACCCGGTACTTATCTCCCTAGTACTATTGTATTACATTGACATAAGTCCGTCAAGTTTCAATTATGTTAATTGGTGGTTGGTTTTTGGTTATCAGTTTTTGGTTATTGGTGATTTGTCATGCGCCTGACCACTGACCACTGATAACTGACTGCTGAAAGCTGAAAACCACCATCAAACCGTAAACAATCTTACTGTACCCACACGGGCAAATCTGGTATGATATTGTCACCTGCTCATCCACTATAATGGAAAGGAACACCCATGACTGCTTTTGTGACTGTTTTAAATGCTGATGACCTCCCCGCCGGAAAAACAACCGTCGTCACCGTGAACGGGCGCGATATTGCGCTGGCGCACGCGGATGGAAAATTCTTCGCGCTGGAAAACACCTGCCCCCATCGCGGCGGGCAGCTCGGCGACGGCAAACTGGACGGGTGCGACCTCATCTGCCCCCTCCACGGCTGGGATTTTGATGTGCGCACGGGTATCAGCCGCTACGACCCCGCCGACCGGGTGCGAACTTTCCCCGTGCGCGTCGAAAATGGCGTGGTGCAAATTGACGCCGATGCCGTGCCGCCACTCCCCACCAAAACGGGTTATCTGCAACGCTGGAAACGACACACCGACGCTTTGGAGCCGACGCTGAAAACGATTGACCATCTGGCGCGCGGAAAATGGCACGAAAATACCCCAATGCGCACGGAACGTCCCGTGCCGGGTTTTGATTCCATCTATTTTCTGCCGGGGCAATTGGCAGACCCGCCCCTGCTCGACGATGAGCCGGTGGATACCACGGTCATCATCGGCGCACGCCAAAAACGCCCCATCACCCTTGCCGCCCCCATTTATGTGAGCCATATGAGCTTCGGGGCGCTGTCGCGGGAGACGAAAACCGCACTCGCCATCGGTGCGGCAAAATTCGGCACGATGAATTGCGGCGGCGAAGGGGGACTTTTGCCCGATGAGCAGGAACACGCCAAATATTACATTCTGGAAATGGCGTCGGGATATTTTGGCTGGACGGAGGAAAACATCAAAAAGGCGGACGGCATCGAAATTAAGATGGGGCAGAGCGCGAAAACGGGGCTGGGCGGCGTGCTCCCCGGCGCGAAGGTGACGCCGGAAATCGCCGCCGCGCGCGGGCTGACGGTCGGACAGGATGCCATCAGCCCCAGCCGTTTCCCCGACATCGCCACCCCCGCCGACATGCAGGCGCGGATTGCGGAGATTCGGCGCATCAACCCCGATATTCCCATCGGCATAAAATTTGCTGCGTCAAAATTGGAGGCAGATTTAGCCGCCGCGTGTGAGCTGGACGTCGATTTCATCACCATTGACGGCAGACCGGGCGGTACGGGCGCCGCGCCGACCCACGTGAAAGATAACATCGGCATCCCCACCGTGTACGCCCTGCCCCGCGCCCGAAAATGGCTCGACGCGCACGGGATGGGGCACATCAGCCTGCTGGTGACGGGCGGTTTCCGCACTCCGCCCGATGTGGCAAAAGCAGTGGCGCTCGGCGCGGATGCGGTGGCGGTTGCCACGGCGGCGATGATGGCGATTGGCTGCCAGCAGTATCGGGCGTGTACCAGCAACAATTGCCCGGTCGGCATTGCCACCCAGCGCGCCGAGCTGCGCGGGCGTTTTGAGATTGAAGAGAGCGCCAATCGGCTGGTGAATTTTTTTGAGGGAACTCGGCGGCAGTTGATGGATTTCGCGCGGATGTGCGGTCGGCGGCGCGTGGGAGATTTGAGCCTGCGGGATGTGGTGACGTATGATGAATCGCTGGCGCAATACACCGACATCCCACACGCGGCGCAACCGTATGGGGGATACAAAATGCTGCCACCCGCCGCACCGGAAAAATAATGATAAAATGGTGCAGCAGAT
>CAZMXX010000097.1:0-10955 GCA_964570315.1 uncultured Anaerolineaceae bacterium
GGCAAAGCGCTCGCCGCTTAACTGTCGCCTCACTTCTGCCGCGGTGTACTAGAACGTTATTGGTCTGAATTAGTGAAAGGCGACAATGCAGAAGATCTTTGCAATAAATTAGCCCAAGCAAATATAATCAGGTTTCGAGCATGGCCTATTTTCTTAAGCTGGTCGCATTTTGAAAAAGATCAATTTGGTGAATATCCCAGCATAACCGATATTTTTGGGAAATTCAATTGGTGCGTCAGATAATGCCTTCGCAATACGCGAAACAGATAACCTCTCAAGCCCCCCCTCAATGAGCTACCCACATCAGCATCCTCATAACATCTTAACCATCACATCCACGATTTGCGGGGTTTCGGTGAATCCAAAACGGCGATAGAGATGTTGCGACGGGAGATTATCCACCTGAGTGTTGAGGGTGATGGTGCGCACGCCCCGCGCAATCAACGCCTTCATCGCGCCGTGGAGCATCTGCGCGCCCACCCCCTGCCCCTGAAACTGCGGATGGGTCGCCAGCCGGGTCAAATGCCCGTGGTCGCCGTACATCTCACACCATTCGTATGCCACAATATCCCCGTCAATGATTCCCACATTGAATGACACCGCCCCGCCGAGCGCATCTTTAAATGCGGTGCGCGGTTTGCGCCACGTGGGTCCAAAAGCGATTTTATCGAGCGCGAGCAGAGCAGGCAATTGCGCGAGATGTCCGGGGATGATTTCCAGCTTGGGGTGGGGGGTAATGGTCGGCAGGGGTTGAAAACGCCATTCAAAGGTCACAATCTGACTTTCGCTGAAAAACCCATACGCGGGCAGTAAATCGGTGAGCCACTGCGCGGGTCCAATCTGCATCAAAAATTTGAGGTTTTGGACGCGCAATTCCTGCTCGATGGCGGGCAGCAGCAAATCGAGCATTTGGGCAATCGCGCTGTTGTCATGAATGGCGAGCGTCAGCAGCAAACCGGCGTCCGGCGGTTGTGGCTCCACCAGCGCAAACGCGCGGAGGGTCACGTCATCTTCCACCAGCAGCCCGACACACGAGCGCAAACGGGATTCAATTTCCGGCGGCATCAAGCGCGTATGCACCGCCCAATTATGTTCCATCAATGTTTGAATGGCGTGGGCATCGTGGCGGGTTGCCCAGCGCACAGTCGCGTGTCGGGGAGATTTCAAAATCACAGACGCTCCTTGAGGGTTGCTGGTTATTGGCTTTCAGTTATTGGTTGCGCCGATAACTGAAAACCGGAAGAAGATTCTATCCCTCAACCGACCGAGTGGCAAGTTTTGCCCGTCAACTTTTACATTTTCCCCCATTTCTTTACAGTTCGATAAAATTCTGTTAACACCGGCGTGTTATGCTGAAGTCAGAATTATCAATCAACCTAATTTGATGGAGGTAAAAAATGTTTAAAAAGATGATTTTGGCGGTGACAATGATGATGATTGCAGTGATGGGTTTTGCGTCGGTGGCGAATGCCGACACGGTGAGCGGCTATGGCTGGCTGAAGGCGACGGGCGCCGGGGTGGCGACGCTCAAAATGACCGGCTCAATTGCGATTACCGGACACGGGGCGGGCATCATTTACATCAAGGGGGCGGAGGAAGTTCGCGCGGAAGGTTGGGGCAGACGCACCAATTTGAACAACGGCGATGTGATTTTGCGCGGCTATCGCGGCAAAGTGACCATCACCGGCGAACGAATGTCGGTGCGGATGGTGGGCGGTAAAATCGACTTTGCGGCGCACGGGTTCGGCACGGCAACCCTCAAAGGGCGCGGCGAATATCGCACCCGGAACGGCGTCGGCATCTGGAGCGCGGACGGCACGACGCTCACGGTCGGGGAAGCGGTGGCGGCACAGTAATCCGCATTGCGAGGGCGTAGCCCGAAGCAATCTCCGTGCCCCACCGATAGGGATTGCTTCGCCTTCGGCTCGCAATGACAGCAACAATTGAACCACTACCGAAAAAGGCAGGGACACGGTGCATCGTGTCCCTGCCGCGTTTTTAAACGCCGTTGAGTTCTTTCATCGCCAACGGCAGCAGCGACGGCAAATCGCCCGCCACAACTCCCGCCGACCAGAATTTTTCGCGGGCGAGTTCCCCCGCCAACCCGTGCAGATACGCGCCGACACACGCCGCGTCAATCGTCAAAATCCCCTGCGACAGCATACCGGCGATTGCCCCCGCCAGCACATCCCCCGACCCCGCCGTCGCCAGCGCGGGGTTGGCAAAAGGGAGCACCGACAGCGCACCGGTGGCATCGGCTATCACCGAAAATGCGCCTTTGTACACCACCGCCGCGCCCCATTTGCGCGCCATTTCGGGCACAATTTCCAGCCGATGCGCTTCCAGTTCCGCCACGGTTTTCCCCGTCAACCGGCTCATCTCGCCGGGGTGGGGGGTCAGAATGGTTTCAGGCGGCAGCAATGCCCACCATTCGGGGATTTTCGCCAGCAGATTGAGCGCGTCGGCGTCCAGCACCAGCGGCAGATGCGCGGGGAAGGTCGCCAGAAATTCGCGCAGAAAATCCGCCGTGCCCGCCGCCTGCCCCAAACCGGGACCCACCAGCACCGCCGAATAGCCCGACAATTTTTCGGACAGTGTTTCCACTGCCGTCGCCGCGATACCGCCCTCTTTTTCCGGCAATGGAATGAAAGTGGTCTCCGGCACATGCGCCGCGACCATCGGCTGGACGGGGGCGGGCGTGGCAACCGTAACCAGTCCCGTCCCCACCCGATACGCCGCCTGTGCCGCCAGCGCGGGCGCGCCGACGAAGTTCAGCGAACCGGCGACAATCATCGTTTTGCCGAAAGAACCTTTGTGCCCCCACGCCGGACGCGGCGGAATCATATCCGACACATTCATCGGCGTTAAAAGTTGCGGCAAATCGGGCGGAAAATCGGTCTCCGCAATTTCAATATCGGCGATGATTAAATGCCCCACAAACGCCGCGCCGGGGAAAAGCACCTGCCCCCGTTTGGGCGCGGCAAAAGTGACCGTCACATCGGCGGGGAGGGTCAACGAGTCAACCGCGCCGGTATCGGTATACAAGCCCGACGGGGTATCCACCGCGACCACCACGGGTCCGATTTCCCCCTGTTTCGGCGGGTCAAGGGGGTCAATCAGGGCGGGAAATTCCGACACGCGCCGGGCGTTCACCGCTTCGCGCACAATGGTCATCAACGCCGCCAAATCGCCGCCGATGGGACGGGAAACCCCCGTGCCGAGCAGCGCATCCACCACAATGGCGCTGTTTTCCACAAAACTCTTCAATTGCTCGCCATTGGGGTCATCGTGCCAAAAAACCACCGGCAGTCGGTACGCTGCCAGCCGATGCCAATTCGGGTCGGCATCGAGGTTTTTTCGCTTCCAGACATACACCGACACCGCCGCGCCGAGGTCGGTGAGATAGCGCGCCGCCACCAGCCCGTCGCCGCCGTTGTTGCCCGGACCGACCAGCACCAGCACCCGCCGCGCCGTCGCACCGAACTGCTCGTCAATCGCTTCCGCCGTGGCGCGTCCGGCATTTTCCATCATCGCATCATAACTCAACCCGTGGGCGTTGGCGGTATCTTCCGCCGCTTTCATCTCTGCCGCTGTGACCAGATTCACTGTTCGCCCCCGGTTTTCACCCACAAAATACCCGCTGAAATGCCGAGCGCCATACCCAGCACACCCGCCGCCAGCACTGCCCCCAACGCGCCCGGTTTTTCGGGGATGGGATCATCGGCGGACGGCAACCGGCGTTCGTTTAAATAATCTGCCAGCGTGGCAGCCGCTTTTTTCTGCAAAAATGGACTGAACATCCGCGCCAATGTGGCGGCTTGCCGCAGGGCAACGTCTCGTTCCATCATTTCCTCCGCTGAAAGAGTTTTTTCACGCGCATTGCCAACGCAAACGTGATGCCCGCCGCCGCGCCAAACGCGAGGGCGGCAGTGGTGTCGAACACCGGCTTGATTTCCCCCTCCACCTTTCCGGCGACCAGAAAAACCACGTTGCTGTTGGAAACTTTGACGCGCCCGGCAAACGCCGCCACCACCGCGCTTTGGTCAATGGTGATCTTTTGCTGCGCCACCACTGCCTTGCTCGCCGATTGGTCGAGCGTGACATCGCCGCTGGCAATCACCGCGCCCACCGAACCGGCGCTCACGGAGACATTTTCGCCATGAATCAACGCCGCGCCACCCTGACTCAGCGAGACGGTTTCAGCGTCCACCTGCACCATTCCCCCCTGCCGCACGGTCACTTCCCGCGCGGAGACCGTTTGCGCGCCACCCTGCCGCAGAATCACCGTCTCCGCCGAGATGGACTGCACGCCGCCCTGCATGATTTCCACCGTTTCGGCGCGGATGTCACGCGCAGAAGCGCGGGTCAGCGTCACCGAATCGGCGGTCACATCATTCACATCCGCATTTTCAATTGAAATTTTACTTTCATTTTCAGCCATCATTCGCCCCGTTTCCGGTTATTTCAACCCTTCAATTTCCGTGCGCAATCGCCCGTAAGTTTTCTGCGCTTCGGTCAATTCCGATTTGCTCTCTTCCAGTTTCGCCCGTTCCGCCCGCACAAAACGGGTGTACGGCGCAATCGCGTCATTGACGCGCTGGAGGCTCTGCTTCAATTCTTTTTCAAATTGGGTGGTCATCGAATTCATCAAATTGAGGCGCAATTCCGCAATCCGTTCCGCCAATTCGCGTTTGGCGCTGCGCCGTTTGGCGGGGATGATGAACAGCCCCAGCGCGGCAATCACGCTGGCGGCGATGATGCCGGTCGCATCGGCGGCGGCGGTGGTGGCAATGGCAGTGATGACCGCCCCCAGCCCGATAGCGCCCACTTCCACCATCGCCGATTGCGCCACGGCGCGCTGTGCGCCTTCGGCAATCTGTTGCGCCTCGTACGATTTATCGTATCCGTCCACCACCCGTTGCGCCGTCCGCCCCACCGAATCAATCAGGTGGTCGCGGTCATAGCGGAACGCCGCGCCCACATCGCCGATGATGCGGTCTTTGTGTTCCTGTTTGCGCTGCTCCAAATGGGAAGTGATGGACTGCCACTGGTGCAAATCGGCGTTGACCAGCCAGTCAATCAGTTCATTCACCCGGTGTTCGATGGCAGTGGGCGTGTCTGCCACCACTTTCAGCTCAAATTCCCGTTTGATGCGGTCGCGGTTCAGCAAATCGAGGACGCGGGGCAAGCGCATCACATCATCAAAATAGGCGTTGCCCCGTTTTTCCATTTCAAACAGCACATTTTCCACATCCGCCATCCGAAATTTGAAATCGCGGGTCATATCATCTTTATAGAGCGCCAATTGCTGTTCAATGTCATCCAGCATTTTGAAATCATCGGCAAGAAGCGTCAAACGGTTGGTGGTGATGTCCAGATAGTGGGTCAGCAGCCGGTTGCCCACGCCCAACGGGTTGAGAAATTTCAGGCGCACGCGCTCGGTTTCGTCCAGCGTCTCGCGGATGAAGTCCTCCAGCGCCCCGAAACGGCTCACTTCCCACTCGGCGGGGTCGCCCTGTTTGGCACGGAGCGCTTTCCGCGCGCTGATGGGGAAAATGTGGATGTCGGTGTCGAGCAATTGGCGGGTGTTGTGCTGCACAAAATCAATCACCTGTTCGAGGTCATCATCGGTTTCAAAAATGTCAATTTTATTCACCACGATGACCACTTTTTTGCCCCAGTCTTTTATCTGCGCCAAAAATTGCCGCTCGCTTTCCGTGTACGGGCGGTCAGCGCTGGTGATGAAGAGTACCAAATCGGAACGGGGGACGAAATCCTCGGTGATGGTTTGGTGTTCCTGAATGATGGCGTTTGTGCCGGGGGTGTCCACGATGTTGATGTAGTGCAGCATTTCCGCCGGGGCAAAAATAGCGTGCAAATGGGGTTCGATGACCTGCCGCTCGTTTTTTTCGCCGTATTTCAGGATGTTCACCTCGGCGGTGGTGGGCGTCACCCCTTCTTTCAACAGCGATTGTCCCAACAGCGCATTGATGAAGGCGCTCTTTCCGGCATTGAATTCGCCCACGATGACCAGCAGAAACAGTTCATCCAACTGCCGGATGGATTGTTTGAGGGTGTTGTGGTCATCTTCCGTTGCCCCCAACTTCGCCAAAACAACCTGCAAATCCGCCAGCCACTGACGTTCCGCTTTCAGAATATCTTCCTGATTGGTGGACAAAATACGCTTAAACATTTACGCTAAATTTCCTCCAAGGGGGTTGGCAATCGGTGATAAATTTGGTAGAATTACAGTAGTCACTTGTGTGGCACTTCACTATATTTTGCTGTACGATTTTGAAAATTCAGGTTACATACGGCGCAATGGAACGCAGTAAAACTGATATGATTGTATCACAGTGTGGTTGTCGGTCAAGACAGATGCTTGGTTTTGTGCACCCGTTGTCCGTGATAAATAATTTTTTATTCATCCGCATATTCTAGTTTCCAGGAGGAAAAATCAATGTTCGTACGTGGCCATATGTCCGCTCCCCCCGTAACCGTTACGCCAGATGTTCCATTTCAAGACGCGCTGAAATTGATGCGCGACAATAAATTCCGTCGTTTGCCGGTGGTGGATAAATTCGGCAAACTGGTGGGCATTGTCTCGGAACGCGATTTGCTGTATGCGTCCCCCTCTCCCGCGTCCACCCTCAGCGTGTGGGAGATGAATTATCTGTTGAGTAAAATTACCGTTGAAAAAGTGATGACCAAAAACGTCATCACCACCACCCCCGATGCCACCATCGAAACGGCGGCGCAAATACTGGCAGACCACAAATTCGGCGGGCTGCCCGTGATTGACGACAACGATGTGCCGGTGGGCATCATCACCGAAACAGACATCTTCAAATCGCTGGTGGAATTGTTCGGCTCACAGGAAACCGGCTTGCGCCTGACGCTGGAAGTGCCGGGCAACAAAGGCGTGCTGGCAAAAATCGCCACGGCGGTGTGGGAGCAAAACGGCAATATCATCAGCGTGGGTACATTTGATATTGATAAACCCGGCTTGAAAGGCATTGTGCTGAAAGTTGCCGGCGTGGAAGAACACCAACTCATCGACGTGCTGGAAGCGCTGGGCGACCATGTGGTTGACGCGCGCGTCTGCGCGGGTGTCGAATAGCATTATCTTCACCCCAAAAAATCATCAATAAAAAGCAGGGACAGCGATGAAGGCTGTCCCTGCTTTTGACGTGTGCAACTTATCGGGCAAGTTTCCGTAATTAATAAAAACGGATTATAATATCCGCGTTACCCCCGCACTCGCGAGCATACCTGTCACCGGAGCAAATAATGCGCATTGGGATTTTCACAAATACCTATAAACCGGACATCAACGGCGTGGTGCGTTCCATCAGCACCTTCCGCGATGAATTGGATAATCAGGGGCACACGGTGTACGTCTTTGCGCCGGAAGCGCCGGGCTACGAAGACGAAGAGTACGGCGTGTTTCGCTATCCCGCGCTGCGGCTGCCCGTCGCCGACAACTACCCGCTGGCAATCCCCGTATCGCCGCAGATTGATTGGCTGGTTCCCCGCCTCAAACTGGACATCATCCACAGCCATCATCCCGTGTTGCTGGGGGAAGAGGCGGTCACCTTTGCCAAAAAGTTGAATCTGCCGCACGTGTTCACCCATCACACCCAATATGAGGAATATTCGCACTATTTTCCCATCAACCAAAACATCGTCAAAACACTGACCCGCGAGGTGGTGCGGCTGTATCTGGTGCGCAGTGTCGCCATCATTGCCCCCACGGCGAGCATGCGCGCGCAGATTGCCGCGCAACACCCGTCCATCGAATCGCGGTTGCGGGTGGTTCCCAGCCCGGTGAATTTAGACCATTTCCGCTTCAAACCGGACGAAGGCGCGAAAATTCGGGGGAAATTCCATCTGAAAAACACCTTTGTTTTTGTCAGCGTCTCACGTCTGACGCCCGAAAAGAATGTTTCCACCCTGCTGCAAGCCTTCGCCCAAGCGGCGAGCGGTCATCCCGACGCGCGGTTGATGCTGGTGGGCGACGGTCCGCTGCGGCACGAATTGGAATTGCAGGCAAAACGGCTCCAAATTGCCGACCGGGTGGTGTTCGTGGGGTCGGTGGGGTATATGGAAGTGCCGAATTATCTTTCGGCGGGGGATGTGTTCGCCTTCGCCTCCACCACCGAAACGCAGGGGTTGGTGACGCTGGAAGCAATGGCGACCGCCTGCCCGGTGATTGTGGTGGACGCGCCGGGCAATCGGGATGTGGCGCGGCACGAAGAAAACGGGTTGCTGGTGCAAAACTCGGTGGCGGCGCTGGCAACGGCGATGCGTCGCGTCATGAAAGATGAAGCGCTGCGCAAAACGCTCGGCGAGGGCGCACGGCAGACGGCGCGGGAATATTCCGCGCCGGTGCTGACCCGCAAGCTGGTGGACACCTACCACGAAGCCATCGAAACGTACCGGAACGCCCCGCTCGATTACAAACGATTTTCGCGCGACGCAGACGAATCGCGCCACTTTCCGCCGCAGTGGCTCACGGAAATCACCGGCACCACCGAGTGGTTCGAGTCCCTTTCATCCTTCTGGAAAAATCTGGGGAGTTAAAAAAACCGTGAACGCCGAAAATTGCGTTCACGGTTTTTTTAACTCATCCCTTGAATTCACCGCGAAGCCGCTAAGGTCGCAAAGCAAAAAAACAGGAAACAAAGAAAAACTTGGCTTGCTTTGCGGCTTTGCGGTTCATTCCGGCGCGGTGACTACTCCCAATACTCAACGGGGAGACGCCCCCTTTTTACGCCTCTTCCATAAACGGGTAACGCCAATCCGCCGGTGGAACCATCGTCTCTTTGATGGTGCGCACGGTCATCCAGCGCAAAATATTCATCGCGCTGCCCGCTTTATCATTGGTGCCGGACGCCCGTCCGCCGCCGAAGGGCTGTTGCCCCACCACCGCGCCGGTCGGCTTGTCGTTCACATAAAAGTTTCCGGCGGCATCCCGCAAAGCGTCCGCCATTTTATTCAGCACCATCCGGTCTTGCCCCCAAATCGCGCCCGTCAAAGCATAGGGCGACGTGGTATTGCACAACGCCAGCGTTTCCTCAAATTTGTCATCATCGTACACAAAAATGGTCAAAACGGGACCGAACAACTCTTCCTGCATCAGTTGATGGCGCGGATTGGTGGTCGCCAAAACCGTCGGCTGAATGAAATACCCTTTCGATGAATCATACCCGCCGCCGAACACAAACTCGATTTCATCATCCTCGCGGGCATGGTCAATATAGCGGGTGAGTTTGGTGAAAGCGGCTTTGTCAATCACGGCGGTCATAAAATTGGTGAAGTCGGTGGGGTCGCCCATTCTCACATTGTCCAGTTCTGTCACCAACTTGGTGCGGAAAGCGTCCCAGATGGAACGGGGAACATACATCCGCGACACGGCGGAACATTTCTGCCCCTGATATTCAAACGCGCCGCGCAGCGCCGCCACCGCCAATTCGTCCACCTGTGCGGATTTATGCGCAAAGATGAAATCCTTGCCGCCCGTTTCGCCCACAATGCGGGGATAGTATTTCTTTTCGGCAATGGTATCGCCGACTTTTTTCCACATCCCCTGAAAAACAGCGGTGGAGCCGGTGAAATGGATACCCGCCAATTCCGGGCTTTCCAGCGCGGGGTCGCCCACTTCGCCGCCGGAACCGGGCACAAAATTGATGACGCCGTCGGGCAATCCGGCTTCCTGCAACAGGCGGTAAATCCAATAGGCGCTGTAAACCGCGCTCGACGCGGGTTTCCAGAGCACCACATTCCCTACCAGCGCGGGGGCGGTGGGCAAATTTCCGGCAATGGAAGTGAAATTGAACGGGGTCGCCGCGAAAACGAACCCTTCCAGCGGGCGATACTCCAGCCGGTTCCACATTCCCGGCGGGGAGTACGGCTGGTCGGCGATGAGTTCTGCCATATACGCTGCGTTGAAGCGCCAGAAGTCAATCAACTCACACGCCGAGTCAATTTCCGCCTGAAACACGGTCTTTGATTGGCACAGCATCGTTGCGGCATTCAATGTTGCGCGCCACGGACCCGCCAGCAAATCGGCGGCTTTCAAAAAGATGGATACACGCTGTTCCCACGGCAAATTTGCCCACGCCTCACGGGCTTCCAACGCCGATTCAATCGCCATTTCCACTTCTTTCCGACCCGCTTTGTGATACACACCCAGCTTCAGGTTGTGGTCGTGCGGGGCGGTCATTTCGGCAGTATTGCCCGTGCGAATTTCTTTGCCACCAATGATGATGGGGATTTCAATGTGCTGTGCCGACAATTCTGCCAGTTTTGCTTTCAGTGTGGCACGTTCCGGGCTGCCGGAACGATACGCCAAAATCGGCTCATTGTACGGTTTCGGCACCTGAAAAATTGCGTTAGACATAACTCACCTTCCTTGTGATAATATTGAGGCTCTCGCCTTTGATGAACCTGCATTACATCTACACCGCAATCGTAGCATTGAGCAATAGCCGTGTCAAAAAACATCGCCCTGTTTGCCGGCTACAAATCGGCGAAAGTTATTCCCCGCGGCGATGGCGCCGCTCCCCCGAAAATGGGATTGGTCACCGCCAGCATATCGCCATCTGCACTGAAAACATCCAGCCGAAACCAGTCGGTGGGGGCAATGCTGTGCGCCGGTTGCGGCCATTCAATTTTTGCGGGGAAGGTGTCCACCGCCGCCACGGCAACGATTTCCCCATTTTTGACCAGCCGGGCTTGCGCGGCCTGCGGGGAACTGAAAACGGCGGCATGGAACGTGACCGTTTCCCCACCGGTAGACAAACTTTCTCCAATGCCGAAAACCTGCGTGCCATTCCACGCCAAAAAACCCACCGTTGCCCCCATGCTCACAACCGCGCGCTGCTCCCGCCCCGCCGTCAGAATTGCCGGCACGGCTCATTTCGGCGCGAACACTAGCGGGACCGCCGGGCAAA